>NZ_JAKKOM010000007.1:0-207361 GCF_021739525.1 Klebsiella sp. 2019SCSN059
GATAAGGCGTCAGCCGCCATCCGGCACAAACGCGGCACTCGGCGTGATTGCCCGGCGGCGCTGCGCTTGCCGGGCCTGCGAAGGAGGCGAACCCGGCGCCAAATAATGTAGGCCGGATAAGGCGTCAGCCGCCATCCGGCACAAACGCGGCACTCGGCGTGATTGCCCGGCGGCGCTGCGCTTGCCGGGCCTACTAAGGGGCGGAACCCGGCGCCAAATAACGTAGGCCGATAAGGCGTCAGCCGCCATCCGGCACAACGCGACACTCGGCGTGATAGCCCTGCGGCGCTGCGCTTGCCGGGCCTGCGAAAGAGGCGAACCCGGCGCCAAATAATGTAGGCCGGATAAGGCGTTAGCCGCCATCCGGCACAACGTGGCACGGTGCCGGGTATATTGCCCGGCGGCGCTGCGCTTGCCGGGCCTGCGAAGGAGGAGAACCCGGCGCCAAATAACGTAGGCCGGATAAGGCGTTAGTCGCCATCCGGCACAACGCGACACTCGGCGTGATTGCCCGGCGGCGCTGCGCTTGCCGGGCCTACAAGACCTGATAACCCTTTGATATAAATTCATCTTTATCCCGGATAAGGCGCAATGCGCCGTCATCCGGGGTATATGCAGATTAATCGTTCTGCGCGGTCTGGGCGCCGCCTTTCAGCATCGCCTCCGCCATCTGCGCTTCGCGCTGCTTTTTATAGCTCAGCGCCGAAGCCGGGACCGGCATCACCTTCCCGGTCTCGATCCACGTCCGCAAACGGCTGGCGTCGGCGAAGTGGGTATATTTGCCGAAGGCATCCATCACCACCAGCGCCACCGGACGTTGGTTAATCACCGTGCGCATAATCAGGCAGTGGCCGGCAGCGTTGGTGAAGCCGGTTTTGGTCAGCTGGATGTTCCAGTTGTCGCGATACACCAGATGGTTAGTGTTGCGGAACGGCAGGCTGTAGGCCGGATGGGCAAAGGTGGCGGTCTCTTCTTTGGTGGTGCTCAGCTGGCCAATCAGCGGGTACTGCTCGCTGGCGATCAGCAGTTTGGTCAGATCGCGGGCGGTGGAGACGTTATGCACCGACAGACCGGTGGGCTCCACATAGCGGGTATGGGTCATACCCAGCGCCTGCGCTTTGGCGTTCATCGCGCGAATAAAGGCGTCGTAGCCGCCCGGATAGTGATGCGCCAGGCTGGCGGCCGCGCGGTTCTCGGAAGACATCAGCGCCAGCAGCAGCATATCGCGGCGGCTGATCTGGCTGTTGAGACGCACGCGGGAGTGAATCCCCTTCATTTCCGGAGTATGGCTGATATCCACCGTCAGCATTTCGTCCAGCGGCAGATGGGCATCGAGAACCACCATGGCGGTCATCACCTTGGTGATCGACGCCATCGGGCGCACCAGATCCGGCTGGCTGGCGTAGATGATTTTTTTGGTGGCCAGATCGACGATCATGGCGCTGCCGGAAGCGATGTCCGGCTGCAAGGCGGTTACCGCCGTCGGGGTTTTTGCTAACGCCTGGGGCGCAAAAGGCACAGCCAGCAGCAAGGTCAGGCTGAGCAAAGAGACTCGGAATTTCGGCATCATGGGCATTCTGAAAAGTATTTTTGCACGTTATGGAACGTACGCCGCGAGGTTGAGTGGGCAACTTCGCTGGCAAACGCCATCATACCGCGCCGTAAGGCCCTGTGCCTAATAAGAATCGTGAAGAAATGCTGCATTGCCGACATAAAATACATATTTGCCGGCAATGCATATTGACCCGTTTCGTCCGATCAGAACAGTCGGTAGCCATACCCCCATAGCACCACGGTGATCGCCAGCAGTACTTCCAGCACCAGCACCCCGATGGCCAGGGTCGAGCTGGCGAAACTGAGCCCCTCTTCCCGGTTAATGCTCAGGAAGGTCGGGATCCCGAGATAGAGCAGATAACCGGTATAGAACAGGGCAACGGTACCGATCAGCGCGCACAGCCAGACCAGCGGATAGAGCGCCACAATCCCGCTCAGGAACAGCGGCGTGGCCACATAGCCGGCAAAGACCATGCAGCGTTTCAGGGAAGGCTGCTGCGGATATTGCCTGGCCATCCACCAGATAACCCGCCCCATGATCGCCACCCCGGCCAGCATCACGGCATAAAACAGGACAGCCAGCGCCAGCCCGGTCCACATCGACAGTTTAATAATGGTGCCGTCACCGAAGTTCCAGCCCAGCTGCGTGGTGCCGATAAAGGCGCAAACCACCGGAACCGCCGCCATCAGCAGCACATGGTGCGTATAGTGATGAGAAATGGTTTCATTCTCGCTCTTTATCACGCTCATCTCCCGATTGGGATGAGCGAAGAGCCCCCAGACATGGTTCATAGCGTCCCCCTTGTCACGGCTTCGTACTGCACTGATCCAAGTATAATTCACCCTGTAGATTATTTTGTGTACAGCACAAAAAATCTGCGTTCGACGCGTTTTGGTCTGCAGGGTGTATGATTAACAGGTGATGAGGTAAGGAGATAAGCTGTTTATGGATATCAATCACCTGATTTCCCAGTATGGCTACGCGGCGCTGATCGTCGGCAGCATGGCGGAAGGTGAGACCATTACCCTGCTGGGCGGCGTCGCGGCGCATCAGGGACTACTGAAGTTTCCCCTGGTGGTGATCGCTGTCGCCCTCGGCGGGATGATTGGCGATCAGTTGCTCTATCTGCTTGGTCGCCGCTTCGGCGGGCGCATTCTGCGCCGTTTCGCCAGCCAGAAGGCGCGGATCAGGAAAGCCCAGCGCATGATCCAGCACCGGCCGTGGCTGTTTGTCATCGGTACCCGCTTTATGTACGGCTTCCGGGTGATCGGCCCTCTGCTGATCGGCGCCAGCCGCCTGCCGCCGCGCATTTTCCTGCCGCTGAATATTGCCGGGGCGCTGGTGTGGGCTCTGCTGTTTACCACCATAGGCTATCTTGGCGGCGAGGTGGTTGGCCCGTGGCTGCACCACCTCGACGCCCATCTGAAGCACTGGATCTGGCTGATCCTCGCGGTGGTGGTGGTCGTGGCCGCCCACTGGTGGTTCAGGCGGCGCGAAGGGAAGAAGAAAGACTGAGCGGCGCGCCCGCTGACGCGCCGGGGGGCCGGTTACTTCACGCTCTGGTGGTAGCCGCCGCCGAGGGCCGAGGTCAGCTGAATGCTGGCGTCAATCCACTGGCCGTGCAGGCGCAAGGCGGTGATACGCTCCTGCAGCGCAGGGAGCTTCGCCATACTGACCCGGGAGCCGGGCAAGATCCCCGCCGCCATCCGGGCCTGCGCCAGGTCCACCACCCGCTGGGCGTCTTTTTCAACCTGCTGCTGCTGTTGGCTCTTGGCCATCAGCGTCTCGACCTGGCTGGCGGTTTTCGCCACCTGGTTGACGGCGTCCACCACCGCTTTGTTGTACTGGGCGATGGACAGGCTGTTCTGCGCGCTGGCGATATCCAGATTGGCATTGAGGCGACCGCTGTCGAAGATCGGCAGCGTCAGTCCGGCGGTGACGCCCATCTGCTGCGCCGAATGGCGGAAAAGATCGCTTAAGTGCAGGGCATCCTGCTGCAGGAACGCCATCAGATTGATGTCCGGGTAAAACGCCGCCTTCGCCGCGTCCACCTCGCTCAGCGACGCCTCAATATACCAGTGAGCGACCTGCAGATCCGGGCGACGCGCCAGCAGCTCATAGCCAAGGGTGTCCGGCAGCTGCGCGCTGACCGTCGGCAGGCTGGCGGGTTTGAGGTTTAGCGACTGGCTCTGGCTGTTGGTCAGGGCCATCAGCCGCGCTTCAATCTCTTTCATCGTGCCCGCCACGTCCGCTAGCTGCTGGTCGGTTTTGCTGACGTTAATATCGTTTTCCGCCCCTTCGGCGGAGTTGGTGATCCCGCGCTGATACAGGGCCTTGTCGACCGTCACGATATTATTTTGCTCGTTTTTCACCTGCTGCAGCACCGCTTTGATCGCCGCTTCCGTCTGCCACTGCCAGTACAGGCGCGCCACGCTGCCGGAGAGCAGCTCGCGGGTCTGAGCCTGCTCGGCCACCTGGGCTTTCAGCTCGCCGATGCGGGCTTTCACCAGCGCACGGTTTTTGCCCCACAGATCGAGATCCCAGCCGGCGGTCAGGCCGAAGGTACCGTTGGTGTACCACGGGCCGGTATTGCCGTCGGTGTCGGTGGCGAACGGCCCCATCAGACCTTCGGCCGACATGCGTTGACGTTCGATGTCAGCGGAGAAATCCATCTCCGGGCCAAGATTCGCCTGCGACATTCTGGCCTGCGCTTCGGCAAGCCTGATGCGCTGTTCGGCAATCTGCATATCCGGTGCGTTGGCGAGCGCGCGCTGAATCAAATTATCCAGTTGGGCATCGTGGTAGTCTTTCCACCAGTCGGTCTGCGGCCAGCCGTTTTTGACGGCGGCGGGAAGATCCATGGCAACGTGGGAAGCCGGAATTTGCTGCTGCGGCGGACGAGCAACCTCATGGGAAGGCGCGCAGCCTACCAGCGCGATGGCCAGGGGCAAGGCCGCCAGCGCGCTATTATTTAATCTCAATTTCATTAGACAGGTCAGATAATATAATCAGGTGAGTGATCATAAGTTAATTGAATTAAACGCGTTTAGTAAAGCGTGTGACTAAATTATTAGTTTGCTAAAAATAAACAAACTTATCAATTCAAGGGATGAATATGAGCCAGAATATTTATGACGATCCGCACTTCTTCGCCGGCTATGCAACCCTCGATCGTTCGGTGAAAGGGCTGGATGGCGCACCGGAGTGGCCATCGCTACAGGCAATGCTGCCGCCGCTGGCCGGTTTGCGGGTGGTGGATCTCGGCTGCGGCTACGGCTGGTTTTGCCGCTGGGCGCAGCAGCAGGGAGCCAGCCAGATAATGGGTTTTGATATCTCCCGGCGTATGCTGGCGCAGGCACGGGAAATGACCCGCGGGGATGAGATTGACTACCGCTGCGCCGATCTGCAAACCCTGACGCTGCCCGCCAACAGCTGCGATCTGATCTACAGCTCGCTGGCCCTGCATTATTTACCCGACATCGCCCCGCTCTTCTCCACCCTGCAGCAGGCGCTGGTCCCTGGCGGTATCCTGGTCTTTTCTGCCGAACATCCCATCTATACCGCGCCGCTGCAGCAGGGATGGCAGGTGAATGAACAGGGGCAAAAGAGCTGGCCGGTCAGCCACTATCAGCAGGAGGGGGAGCGCGTCAGCAACTGGTTTGCCGAGGGCGTCATTAAACAGCACCGCAAACTCTCGAGCTGGATAAACGCGCTTATCGCCGCCGGTTTTGTGCTGGAGCAGCTGGATGAGTGGGGGCCAGGCGCCGAACAGATTGCTCAACAGCCCGCCCTGGAGGAAGAGAAAGAGCGGCCGATGATCTTTTTACTGCGCGCGCGTAAACCGGCTTAATACCCCGCCCGACGATGGCCGGGCGGAGAAGCATTACGCTTTCAGGCTGGCGCCGCGGCTGGCAATCACCTCTTTATACCAGTCAAAGCTCTTCTTCTTACTGCGCGCCAGGGTGCCGGTGCCGTCATCATGGCGGTCGACATAGATAAAGCCGTAGCGCTTCGACAGCTCCGCCTTCGAGGCGCTCACCAGGTCAATCGGTCCCCAGCTGGTAAAGCCCATCAGCTCAACGCCATCGTCAATGGCCTCCCGCGCCTGCACCAGATGGTCGTTCAGGTAGCTGATGCGGTAGTCATCGTTAATGCTGCCGTCGGCTTCCACCTTATCTTTGGCGCCCAGACCGTTTTCCACGATAAACAGCGGCTTCTGATAGCGATCCCACAGCACGTTCAGCAGCGTACGCAGGCCCAGGGGGTCTATCTGCCAGCCCCACTCCGAGCTCGCCAGGTGCGGGTTCGGCACCATGCTGAGAATATTGCCGCGCGCCTGCTGGTTCAGCGCCTCATCGGCGGTGACGCACCCGGTCATGTAGTAGCTGAAGGAGATAAAATCGACGGTGGTTTTCAGCGTGTCGCGATCGGCCTCAGTGATGTCGAGCGTGATGCCGTTGTCGCGGAAAAAGCGCTGCATATAGCCCGGGTACGCCCCGCGCGCCTGCACGTCGCCGAAGAACTGCCAGCTGCGGTTCTCCTGCAGCGTCTCGAACACATCTTCCGGTTTGCAGCTCAGGGGATACATCAGCCCGCCGAGCAGCATATTGCCGATTTTGCCCTCGGGCACCAGCTCGTGACAGGCTTTGACCGCCAGGGCGCTGGCCACCAGCTGGTGGTGAATGGCCTGATACACCTCGCCTTTGCTGCTGCCGGCCGGCAGGCCGACGCCGGTCATCGGGGCATGCAGCGACATATTGATTTCGTTAAAGGTCAGCCACAGTTTGACCCTGTTTTTATAACGGCTGAACACCGTCCGGGCGTAGCGCTCAAAGAAGCCAATCACCTCCCGGCTACCCCAACCGCCGTAGTTTTTCACCAGCGCCCACGGCATTTCATAATGCGACAGCGTCACCAGCGGGGTGATGTTGTGCTTCGCCATCTCGTCGAACAACTTGTCGTAGAAGGCAAGGCCGGCTTCGTTCGGCTCGGCGTCATCGCCGTTGGGGTAGATACGGGTCCAGGCGATGGACACCCGCAGGCAGTTAAAGCCCATCTCGGCAAACAGGGCAATATCTTCCGGGTAACGATGGTAAAAATCGATCGCCACATCCTTAATCCCGCTGTCGCCGGGTACGCGCTCGACCACTTCGCCGAAGACGCCGTGCGGCTGCACATCAGAGGTGGATAACCCTTTGCCATCTTCCAGGTAAGCCCCTTCCACCTGATTCGCCGCGGTCGCGCCGCCCCATAAAAAATCTGCCGGGAATGTTTTCATCTCTCTCTCCTGTGATTAATGGCTGACTGACAACAGCGGCTGACCGGCTTCGACGGCGCTGGGCGCCACCGTGTCGATCTCACGATAGTCTTCGCTGTTGCTGATAATAATCGGGGTCGCCAGGTCGTAACCGGCGTCCAGAATCGCCTGACGATCGAACTCAATCAGCAGATCGCCGGCCTGTACTCTGTCGCCCTCTTTCACATGCGCGGTAAACGGCACGCCGTCGAGTTTGACCGTGTCGATGCCGACGTGGATCAGCAGCTCAATACCGCTGTCGCTCTGCAGGCCGATGGCGTGTTTGGTCTGAAACAGAGAGGCCACTTCGCCCGTGAACGGGGCGATGACTTTGCCCACCGCCGGGATAATGGCGACCCCATTCCCCAGCAGGCCGCTGGCGAAGGTGCTGTCCGGCACCTGATCGAGGGCGATGACGCTGCCGCTCATCGGCGCCAGAATGTCGTTTGCCGAGACCGGCGCTACCGCCACGGCGCCCGGCGCGGCGCTGGCGCGCGGCAGGCCGGCGAAGAAAGTTAAACCACAGGAGATAATCAACGCCGCGAAGATGCCCACTACGCCGCCCCAAACGGTGCTATCAAGCCCTTGGGGCGGGATCATTTGCGCCACGGTAAAAATGTTCCCGAAGCCGAATGAATAGACGTTAGCGTTACTGAAACCCACAATAGCGCCGCCGATGGCGCCCGCCACGCAGCCGAAGATAAACGGCCGACGCAGCGGCAATGTTAAGCCATAGATAGCGGGCTCGGTAATGCCGAAGATGCCCGCTGAAAACGCCGAACCGGCCAGCACTTTCTGACGGGCATCGCGGGTTTTCAGCAAAATACCCAGCACCGCGCCGACCTGCCCCATAACGGCCGGCAGCAGCATGGGCAGCATGGAATCATGGCCAAGCACCGTCAGATTGTTAATCATCAGCGGAATCAGTCCCCAATGCAGGCCGAAGATCACACAAACCTGCCACAGCGCGCCCATCGCAGCTCCCGCCAGCCACGGCGCCACCGCGTAGATAATCTGATACCCCTGGGCCAACAGATGACTGAGCCAGGTCGCCAGAGGGCCAATCAGCAGAAACGTCAGCGGAACCACAACGGCGAGACAAATCGCCGGCGTAAAAAAGTTTTTCATCGATGACGGCAGCAGCGCGTTGCTCTTGCGCTCCAGCCAGCAGCAGACCCATGAGGCGAGAATAATCGGGATCACCGATGAGCTGTAATTAATAAAGGTCACCGGGATGCCGAGAAAATGCTCCACCGCCGCGCCCGGCGCCTGGCTGGCCTCAAAGGCCTGAATCATCAGCGGGTGGGTTAACGCCCCGCCGATCACCATTGAGACAAACGGGTTACCGCCAAATTTTTTACCGGCGGTGTAGCCGAGAAACAGCGGGAAGAAAAAGAACAGCGCGTCGCTGGCGGCAAACCAGATTTTATAGGTTCCCTGTAGCGGGGTCAGCCAACCGCAGACGACCGCCAGCGCCAGCATCCCTTTCAGGATACCAGAGGCCGCCAGCACGCCGATAAATGGCGTGAAAATTCCCGACACGACATCGATGATCTGCCCCAGCAGCGACCCTTTTTCAACGCTTTCCGCCACCGGTTCGCTGTCGTCGCTTAACCCTGCCTCCTGACGCACCGCCAGCCAGACGTCGTGAACGTGGTTGCCAATGACCACCTGAAACTGGCCGCCGCTCTCCACCACCATAATAACGCCCGGGTTGGCCTTCAGCCCTTCGGCATCGGCTTTGCCGTTATCTTTCAGCTTAAAACGCAGACGTGTCGCACAGTGAACCAGACTCACAATGTTCTCTTTGCCGCCGACGCGGCGGAGAATATCCTGCGCGAGTGCTTTATATTCCATGCTCTTTTCCTTACTGCCGCTGCCCGCAGACAACCGGCGACTGAGTAGTAAAAATAAAAAAAACCCGAGAACCACGCCGGTAGGCGTCGCGCTCAGGTTTTGCCTGCATCATGCAGTAACAATCCAGTTTTGTCGGGAGACTTAGCGTCCCTCTTTTCTTACCCGTTCAATATGAATGGCAAGAAACATAATTTCTTCGGTGGTCAGCGCCCGCTGATACTGCTTTTGCAGATGCGTCGCCACCGTTTCCGCGCACTTCCACGCTTTGGCGTAGTTGTCTTTCACCGCGCTGTGCAGCGAGACGTCGTCATCTTCCACCACCGTGCGGGTCAGCATCCGCTGGGCGAAAAACTTCAGGTGGGTGACGAAACGCTGATAGCTCAGCGACTCCTCGTCGTAGTTCAGCTGCAGCTGATACTTCACCAGCTGCAGGATCTCCTGCATCACCCGGGTCACGTGCATGACCTCCGGCATTTCGCTGTTGAGCTGCGCCGTCACCAGATGGAGGGCGATAGATCCGGCTTCATCCTCCGCCAGTGCCACGCCGAGCCGTTTGCCAATAATGGCCCTTGCCTCCTGGCCCAGCGCGAACTCCTTCGGATAGAGCCGCTTGATCTCCCACAGCAGCACGTTACGCAGTGCGATACCCTTTTTCTGCCGCTCGATAGCAAAGTGACAGTGATCCGTTAACGTGATGTACAAACTTTCCTGTAACTTGCCCAACCGCCCGCGCGCCAGGTCGATAATGCGATCGCAGGTGGTCATCACTTCTAACGGAATCTGACTGAGCAGTTCACCTAAGCGGCCGACCAGTTCATCGCTTTGTAAGGCGAAGACTTTTTCAATTTTGCTGTCGTCCAGCGCGTCGCCCGGGCGTTTCTGAAAGGCCAGCCCTCGCCCCATCACCACCTGTTCGCGCTGGTGTTCGTCAAGAACCACCACCACATTGTTATTGAGTACTTTGGCGATTTGCATATTGACCCCAGAAACAAAAAAACCTGACCCCCGACGAAACGCCAGGTAATCAGGTTTTGCCTGCCGCAGCAGTTGCAATCCAACGCCAGCACTGTAACAACTTCTGCTAGGCGCTCAACCTGACAAGTGAAAAAACGTGATTAAGATCGCGACTATCAGAAGGTCACGACGGTTTTCCACTCCACCACCCACGCGTCCTGGGTCTGCGCAACGCCGCCCGGACGGTGCCAGTACTGCAGGCCCGGCTGCAGCTCCAGCCAGGAGACCGGACGGAAGCGATAATAGAGTTCGCCGTTCAGCGAGTGGCCGGCCACCGGCTGCCAGGCCGGATCGTTATAGTCGGCGGCGCCGCTGAGCTGGTTCATATAGCGCTGATTGCGCGCGTAGTGGCTGCTCATGTCGATCCACGTCAGGCCGAAGCCGATCCAGTCCTCCGGACGGGCGTCAAACAGCCCGCGGTAGCGCATCGAGGCGGCGACGGCGGAGTGGATATAGTTGCTGCGCTGGTCGCTGAGGCTGCCGCTCAGCGAGACGCTCATTCCCCGCAGCGGATCGTCGGCGTGGCGGGTAATCTGCTGGTTCAGGCCGGCGTACATAAACCAGGTGCTGTCGTGCTCGGCGTAGCCCTGCGGGTCCGTCGCCCCGGCGCCGCCGGATTTGCCGCTGTAAAGGTCGCTTTGCGGCGCGTTAGTCCAGACCACGCCGAGGTTATAGGCTCCCGGCAGGCCATTCATCAGCGGACGGGTTTCGATCTCCATCGGCAGTAAAATGCCTTTGCTGCCCTTCGTCGACCAGCTCCAGGCATGGCTGCGCGCGGTAGCCTGCGGGTTTTGCTCCATCACCCCGCCTTTGAGGGTCACCGCCGGCGTCAGCTTGTACTCCAGGGTGGTGCCCCAGGTGTGGATGTTCCAGTTATTCCAGGTCAGCGAGTTGGCCGATTTGCCGCCGCACTGGGTCAGCAACTGGAAATCGCAGGGAATGATCTGGTCGAAGGTTTGCACCTTGTTCATCATGCCGATGCGCCAGGTCAGGCGACGGTCGTCAAAGCTGCGGGCGAAGGTCAGCCAGCCGAGGCGGGTGATCGACCCGCCGCCCCAGCTCTCCTGCGACAGATCGTTGAAGCTGACCCGCGGATCCTGCAGCCGTTTCGTGGTGAGGTTATCATCGTGGTTGCGGTTGACGATGTTGCCCTCGAGACGGGCGTCCGGTATGCCGGTCCAGCGCTCCAGATCCTGGGTAAAGGTCAACGACACCTGGTAAATATAGGCCAGATGTTTATCGTGGTTATAACCGCCGCCGGCGTTGTAGGCCATCTCGTTAAGATAGCCGAGATTATAATGAAAGCCGTTCTCTTCAAGGATTGGACGAATGCCCAGCATATCGCCCAGTAGCCCTGGCTGTCCGGCTTCAAACCCCAGCACGCTGCCGTTCCACGCCGGGGTTTGCGCCGCGTACACGACGGGCGCCATCGCCGCCAGCGCCGCGCCGATAAAAAGCTGATTTATTTTTTTGTTATACATTGTGATCTCCACCGTGACTGAATAAAAACAAAGGGGATCCCCAGGCTATTTATTTACCTGTTTTCTTTTTTAAAAAATGAATGGCAAGGGGCCTCCTCCGGTAATAAAACCGCGACCGTGCCAGAGAAAAGATGAATGACAATCTCTTGTTTTACGTCATCATTTACCCACCGTTAAATTTTGGCCAAAAAAAAACCTAAGCACTTGCCGCCACGAATGACGGAAGTGCTTAGGTTTTGCCTGCGTTCAGTAGCAATCCTGAATTGATTGACCGCACAGTATCACTTTATTTCACTCATGCCTATCATCAATAGGCAGGCAAGTAATAATATGTGAAGCGAATAACAATATGGCGCTTAATAGCGGGCGATCGCCGCCGCTATTTCAGCAGAGGTTTGCAGGGCGCGAATTTCATTAAACAGCGTCAGCGCCTCGGTATATTCCTTGCGTAAATAGCCCAGCCACTGCTTAATTCTCGCCACATGATACAGGCCGGTATCGCCCTGCTTTTCCAGACGGGTATATTTTTGCAACAGCTGAACCACCTGCGGCCACGGCATGCGCGGTTCGTTGTATTTGATCACCCGGCTGAGGTTCGGTACGTTGAGCGCCCCGCGGCCAATCATCACCGAATCGCAGCCGGTGACGGCCATACAGTCCTGAGCGCTTTGCCAGTCCCAGATTTCGCCGTTGGCGACTACCGGAATGGTCAGGCGCCGGCGGATCTCGCCGATGGCATGCCAGTTGATGCGCTCCGCTTTGTAGCCATCTTCTTTGGTGCGGCCGTGGACCACCAGCTCGCTGGCCCCCGCCTGCTGCACCGCGTCGGCGATTTCAAAGCGCCGTTCGCCGCTGTCCCAGCCGAGACGAACTTTCACCGTCACCGGCAGATGACCGGGAACCGCCTCGCGCATCGCCTTCGCGCCGCGATAGATAAGCTCCGGATCTTTCAGCAGCGTCGCCCCGCCGCCGCTGCCGTTCACCAGCTTCGACGGACAGCCGCAGTTTAAATCGACGCCCCACGAGCCAAGCGCCACCGCGCGGGCGGCGTTTTCCGCCAGCCACTCGGGATATTGCCCCAGCAGCTGGACGCGCACGCGGGTACCGGACGGGGTGCGGCTTTGATGATGCAGTTCCGGGCACAGCCTGTAGAACGATTTAACCGGCAGCAGTTGATCCACCACCCGCAGAAACTCGGTGATGCACAGATCGTAATCGTTCACTTCGGTCAGCAGCTCGCGCACCAGCGAATCGAGCACGCCTTCCATCGGCGCCAGTAGTACACGCATATCGTTACCCGGAAAAAAAAGAGGCGCTATGGTAGCGCCTCCGGGCGTTGGTTGAAAGTGCTCAATGCGTCCCGCCTGCCGTACGCCATTCCCCATTCGGCGAATGCGGCAAAGCGAGGAGATAATCTCTATGCTTTACAGGAGTCTGCGGCGTCTCATACCGCCTTCATTTGCCGCTTCTCTTCCAAAAAGGTAGCGTGGGACCCGATATACCCAAAGCTGCGAGCTGTCAGGTCCTGCCGGGAGAGGCTATTGTTCCCGTACGCTATCAGCGCTATGCATAGAATTCATGATGTGATCGGTAGCACATTTTAGGGATTAATTGTATGATGAATGTACTTCATCAAGGGTTATTACCATGAGTAAATCGCTGACTATTATCTGGCACTACCTGCGGGCTTTCGTCCTGATTTACGCCTGCTTATACGCCGGAATATTTATCGCCGGGCTGCTGCCCATCACCATCCCCGGCAGCATCATCGGCATGCTGATCCTCTTCGTGCTGCTGGCGCTGCAAATTATGCCGCCGCAGTGGGTCAACCCCGGCTGCAATATCCTGATCCGCTATATGGCGCTGCTGTTCGTGCCGATCGGCGTCGGCGTGATGCAGTACTGGGATCTGCTGCGCGCCCAGCTGGGGCCGGTCGTCATCTCCTGCGCCATCAGCACGCTGGTGGTGTTTGTGGTGGTGAGCTGGAGCTCTCACCTGGTGCATGGCGAACGCAAAGTGATTGGGCAAAAGGAAAAGAAAAATGATGCATGAAATCTGGTGGTCGCTGCCGCTAACCCTGATCGTCTTTTTCCTCGCCCGCAAACTGGCGGCCCGCTTTAAGTTCCCGCTACTCAACCCGCTGCTGGTGGCGATGGTAGTGATAATCCCGTTTCTGCTGCTGACCGGGATCTCCTATGAGCGTTACTTTGCCGGCAGCAAGATCCTGAACGATCTGCTGCAGCCGGCGGTGGTCGCGCTGGCTTTCCCGCTGTATGAACAGCTGCACCAGATCCGCGCGCGCTGGAAATCGATTATCACCATCTGCTTTATCGGCAGCTGCGTGGCGATGATCACCGGCACCACCGTGGCCCTACTGATGGGCGCCACACCGCAGATCGCCGCCTCTGTTCTGCCCAAATCGGTGACCACGCCGATTGCCATGGCGGTGAGCGGCAGTATCGGCGGCATCCCGGCCATCAGCGCCGTGTGCGTGATTTTTGTCGGCATCCTTGGCGCGGTATTCGGCCATACCCTGCTCAACCTGATGCGTATTCGCACCAAAGCGTCGCGCGGCCTGTCGATGGGCACCGCCTCGCACGCCCTCGGTACCGCCCGCTGTGCGGAACTGGACTATCAGGAAGGGGCGTTCAGCTCGCTGGCGCTGGTGCTGTGCGGGATCATCACTTCGTTGATGGCGCCGTTTTTATTCCCGCTGATCCTTGCGGTGGCGGGATAAAATGTGACTCACATCACATTTATCAATGCAACGATGAAAAGTTGCATTAGCAATGAGATGCAAATCACATTTGAAACCCCTTGACGCCCGTACACTGGTTTCCCATTACACTGTTATGAGGCAACGCTATGCACTCACGTTTTCAAGCTGCTTTGACGACTCTGGCAGCAGACCTGCAGGCGGCCATCGCCCCGATGCTCGCCGACCCGCACTTCCCGGCGCTGCTCGAAGCCGATCAGGTGGCGATGCTGCAACAGGCGACAGGTCTGGACGAAGACGCGCTGGCCTTTGCGCTACTGCCGCTGGCCGCCGCCTGCGCGCGCGCCGACCTTTCCCACTTTAACGTCGGGGCTATCGCCCGCGGCGTCAGCGGCCGCTGGTACTTTGGCGGCAACATGGAGTTTCTCGGCGCCACCATGCAGCAGACCGTCCATGCGGAGCAGAGCGCCATCAGCCACGCCTGGCTGCGCGGTGAAACCTCCCTGCGCGCCATCACGGTGAACTACACGCCGTGCGGCCATTGCCGTCAGTTTATGAACGAACTGAACAGCGGACTGACGCTGCGCATTCATCTGCCCGGTCGCGAAGCCCATGCGCTGCAGCACTATCTGCCGGATGCCTTCGGCCCGAAAGACCTGGAGATCAAAACCCTGCTGATGGACCACCAGAACCACGGCTTCCCGGTCAGCGGCGATGCCCTGTCCCAGGCGGCGATTGAGGCCGCTAACCGCTGCCACGCGCCGTACAGCCACTCGCCTTCCGGCGTAGCGCTGGAGCTGAAAGATGGCACCCTTTTCAGCGGCAGCTATGCGGAAAACGCGGCGTTCAACCCGACGCTGCCGCCGCTGCAGGGGGCGCTGAATCTCCTCAGCCTCAACGGCTATGATTATCCGGACATCCAGCGGGCGATCCTGGCGGAGAAAGCCGATGCGGCGCTGATTCAGTGGGACGCCACCGTCGCCACCCTGAAGGCGCTGGGCTGCCACAATATCGAGCGCGTGCTGTTAGGTTAATCAGCCTGCGCGCCTGAGCAGATGGCCGGATGACGGTTTCGTCTAATCCGGCCGACCTTTTATGCCGTTATGTTGTCGGGAGGCGCTCCGCTAACCCGACCTACCGTTCGCGCCATTGCGAGCTGAAGATCGCTATGGCTGCTGAAACTGCCGACCTGACGGCCTCAAAGTCGCTGAGACGTTCCCGGAGGACCGGAGAACAGGTTGCGGCTACGCCTTGCCCGGTCTGGGATCGGCGATCGGTCCATATTGCTGAAAATCCCCGCAATTAAACGCGGGTTTCTTGCGCTTACCCGGCGGGTAAAGTAGCCTGAAGACTCCGTTGTCTATTATTGAGCCAAGTTCATGTTAAAGCGTGTGTTCTACAGCCTGTTAGTCCTGCTCGGCCTGCTGCTGTTGACCGTGCTGGGTCTTGACCGCTGGATGAGCTGGAAAACCGCGCCCTATATCTATGACGAGCTGCAGGACCTCCCCTACCGCCAGGTCGGCGTGGTGCTGGGCACCGCTAAATACTACCGCACCGGGGTGATCAATCAGTATTACCGCTACCGCATCCAGGGCGCGCTCAACGCCTACAACAGCGGCAAGGTCAACTATCTGCTGCTGAGCGGGGATAACGCCCTGCAAAGCTACAATGAACCGATGACTATGCGCCGGGACCTGATTAAAGGCGGCGTCGATCCGGCGGATATCGTGCTGGACTATGCCGGTTTCCGCACGCTCGACTCGATCGTCCGCACCCGCAAAGTGTTCGACACCAACGACTTCATTATCATCACCCAACGCTTCCACTGCGAACGGGCGCTGTTTATCGCCCTGCATATGGGGATCCAGGCTCAGTGCTACGCGGTGCCGTCGCCGAAGGATATGTGGAGCGTGCGGCTGCGCGAATTCGGCGCCCGCTTCGGCGCGCTGGCGGACCTCTACATCTTCAAACGGGAACCGCGCTTCCTCGGTCCTTTAATCCCGATTCCGGCGCAGCAGCACGACGTGCCGGATGACGCCCAGTCCTACCCGGCGGTCACCCCGGAGCAGCTACTGGAGCTGCAGAAAGAAAAGTAGCCTCCATCAACGCATCCGTTTCAGGTATAAAAAAACCCGCGCCAGGCGCGGGTTTTTACTCAGGCAAAAATTACTTCTTACGGGCGTATTTCAGGGAATCCAGCGCCACGGCGAAAATAATGATCGCCCCCTTAATGATGTACTGCCAGTAAGGGTTAACGCCGATATAGGTCAGGCCGTAGTTGATCACGGTGAAGATAATCACCCCGGTAACCACGCCGAATACGGTCCCTACCCCGCCGCTGAACGATACGCCGCCCACCACGCAGGCGGCGATGGCGTCCAGTTCGTACATAAAGCCGAGGTTATTGGTCGCCGAGCCGATACGACCAGCTTCCAGCAGGCCGCCGAAGGCGTAGAACACGCCGGAGAGGGCGTAGATCATCAGCAGGTTCAACGCTACGTTGACCCCGGAGACCTTCGCCGCTTCCGGGTTACCGCCGATAGCGAAGATGTTTTTGCCAAAGCGCGTCTTGTTCCACAGGATCCAGACAAAGAAGACGGCAATCAGCGCGTAGAAGGTGATGTAGGACAGGCGGAACGAGCCCAGCGCCACAAAACCCTGCGCGAAATGGGAGAAATGGCTGTCGAAGCCGGAGATCGGCGACGCGCCCACGAAGTCGTAGTACAGCGAGTTAATGCCGTAGACGATGATCATGGTCCCAAGGGTGGTAATAAACGGCGTCACGTTCAGATAGGCAATGACGATCCCGTTAATCAGGCCGATGACCGCCCCGATGGCGCATACCAGCAGGATGACCAGCGGGATCGGCATGGTCGCCATATCCGGGAACACCTTGTTGGCATTATCCACCGCCTGCAGCATGGTCGCGGCAATCACCGCCGCCAGTCCCACCTGACGGCCGGCGGAGAGGTCGGTGCCCTGCGTGACAATCAGTCCGGCCACCCCGAGGGCAATAATAATACGCACCGAGGACTGGGTCAGAATATTACTCAGGTTGAGCAGACTTAAAAATGTCGGATCCTGGAAGATAATAATGGCCAACAGGACCAGAAGGACGACATATATCCCACCCTCTTTCAGGTAAGTGAGAAAACTCTTTTTATTTAACGCACTCATGTGAAGCCCCTGATCTTAAAGGTGCAATGACGCAAGACGCAGTATTTCGTTTTGCGTGGTGGTTTTAGTCTCAACAATGCCCGCGACCAGGCCGTTGCTCATCACCAGAATGCGGTCGGTAATCCCCAGCAGTTCCGGCATTTCGGAGGAAATAATAATGATCCCTTTATCTTTTTTAGCCAGCTCGGCAATCAGCTGATAGATCTCGAATTTGGCGCCGACGTCGATACCGCGCGTCGGCTCGTCCAGCATCAGGATCTCCGGCTGGGTCAGCAGCCAGCGGCCAATAATGACCTTTTGCTGGTTACCACCGGAAAGCGAACCAATCTGCGTATGCTGGCCGGGGGTTTTAACGCGCATAGAGTCAATGACCCATTGGGTATCGCTCTTCATCCGCGAGTTATCCAGCAAGCCGACGCTGTTTTTATATTTCTTAATATTGGAGATCAGCGAGTTAAAACCGATATCCAGATAGGCGTAAATCCCGGTGGAGCGCCGCTCCTCGGTCACCAGCGCAAAACCGTGGTTAATCGCCTCATTGGCGCTGTGGTTGTTGATCTTCTTCCCGTGCAGGGTGATGGTGCCGCTGGCCTTCTCACGGATCCCGAACAGGGTCTCCACGATGTCGGTACGCTTCGCGCCCACCAGACCGGCGATACCGAGAATTTCGCCCTTATGCAGATCGAAGGAGACATCGCGAATGGACGGCTGGCGCAGGGAGGTGAGATTGCGCACCTGGAGGATCACTTCTCCCGGGGTGTTTTCTCGATCCGGAAAGCGCTGGTTGAGCGAACGCCCGACCATCATGGCGATGATCTTGTCCATATCCAGCCCTTCCAGCGGCTGGGTGGCGATCCACTGGCCGTCGCGAAGGATGGTAATTTCATCGCACAGCTGGAAAATCTCTTCCATTTTGTGCGAGATATAGACGATACCGCAGCCGCGATCTTTCAGCTTGCGGATAATCTTAAACAGATGGTTGACCTCTTTTTCCGTCAGCGACGACGTCGGCTCGTCCATGATGACGATTTTGGCGTCATAGGAAAACGCCTTGGCGATCTCAATCATCTGCATCTGGGATACCGATAAGGTACCGACGCGGGCGCGCGGGTCGATATCAATATCCAGCTCATCAAATATGGCCTTGGTGTCCCGGTACATTTTGTCCTGATCGACAAACATACCTTTAGTGGGATAACGCCCGAGCCACATGTTGTCCATGACCGAACGCTGTAAGACCAGGTTTAATTCCTGATGTACCATCGAAATACCGTTTTCCAGGGCTTCTTTCGCCGAATGGAAATCGATCTCTTTTCCCTGAAAAAGAATGCTGCCGGAATCTTTTTGATAGATCCCAAAAAGGCATTTTAATAATGTCGATTTACCGGCGCCGTTCTCACCCATTAACGCATGAATGGAGTGCGGACGAACCTTCAGGTTGACATTATCAAGAGCCTTGACGCCAGGAAACGATTTGTTGATGTTGGTCATTTCCAACAAATATTCGCCTGACCGTTCGCTATTATTGCTGACCATAGTTATACCTGGCTGCGTTCATGCACGCCCCGTCCGGCGCAATAACGCCAGCAGGAGTCTGGTTCTGTATCAGGAATAATCGGGCGTGGATAACCCACGCCCGCAACTCACATCACGATTATTTGCCGGTAAACTGGCTCAGGTTGTCTTTATCGACGCCCACATAGGGGACGCGAACAATCTTGTTGTCAATTTTCCAGTTGGTGCCTGCCGCAGCGTCTTTCCCGTCGGCCAGGTTTTTCGCCAGATCGAAGGTCGCTTTCGCCTGGTTGTTAGCATCGTTCAGCACGGTACCGGCCATCGCGCCGGATTTCACCAGCGCCAGGGCTTCCGGCAGCGCATCCACGCCGAACACCGGAATGCTGCTCTTGTTGTGCGCTTTCAGCGCTTCAACCGCGCCCATCGCCATGGCGTCGTTGTTAGCGATCACCACTTCAATCTTGTTCGCATTCGGGCCGGAGAGCCAGGCGTCCATTTTGTCTTTCGCCTGGGCGGTATCCCACATGGCGGTGTCCATCTGCAGCTGCTGGGTCTTCAGGCCTTTATCATTCAGCTCTTTGATAACGTAGGTGGTACGCGCTTCCGCATCCGGATGGCCCGGCTCGCCTTTCAGCAGGACGTACTGGATCTGGCCGTCTTTATTCAGATCCCAGTTCGGGTTGGCTTTCCAGTGCTTGGCGATCAGATCGCCCTGAATAATCCCGGACTCTTTCGAGTCGGTACCGACGTAATAAGCTTTGTCATAGCTATCCAGCGCTTTACGGGAAGGCTCTTTGTTGAAGAACACCACCGGAATGTTCTGCCCGCGCGCTTTTTCGATGACCGTTCCCGCCGCAGCCGGGTCAACCAGGTTGATCGCCAGGGCTTTCACGCCTTTCGCCAGCAGCACGTCAATCTGATCGTTTTGTTTCGACTGGTCGTTCTGCGAGTCATTCATCAGCAGCTGGACGTCAGGCGCGGATTTGCCATCTTTTTCAATCGCCTTACGCACCACCGACATAAAGTTGTCGTCATATTTATAAATCGTCACGCCGATACGGGTATCTGCTGCGTGTGCTGCGGCGCCAAATAACAGACCAGCCATTACAGCAGAGAGGGTAAACACCTTCTTATTCATGGAATCTCCGGTTTTATTATGCAGGGTCATTTTTGTGAAAAAGTGCGGGCGGGATTTGTTGCATTAGTGTTACCGCACAACGCATTTCACGACGAAAATTCGGTCTTCCGTGTTGGGTAACGCTCCAGAAAAATACGACTCTAATACTCGTTTAACGCCTTGTTCCTACTGAAGAAAGTGAGGATTCCCCATCACCTCGCGGTTCAGACTGGTAAACGCTGCCATCATAATCAGGTGAATGTTAATATACTGTGAATTTACTCACAAATTGAAAGCGGTTACATCCCGCCGCCGCTTCAGTTAGTGATCGGCCCCACAGTTTGCCGCTGGGCAACGGAGTGACGGCGCACCAGGGTGGGCATAAAGCAGTGCGTCGCCTCGCGATCCAGCTTGCCGGCCGCCCCCAGCAGCGCCAGCTCAGTGGCCAGCTTCGCCATCGACATTACCGGATAGCGCACGGTGGTCAGCTGAGGATCGGTGTAACGGGAAATAGGAATATCATCAAAGCCAATCAGCGACAGATGCTGCGGCACGACAATGCCGTTGTCCTTCAGCGTGGTCAGCGCGCCGGCCGCCATGCTGTCGTTATAGGCGAACACCGCAGTGAGGCCGAGATTCCGCCCCAGCAGTTCGACCATCGCCGCTTCGCCGCCCTGCATGTCCGGGGAGCCGGACCCGACCCAGCTGTCCGGGGCGATGATGCCCTGCTCCTGCAGCGCTTTGCTCCACCCTTCCCGGCGCATATCGTCGTCTTCAATGCCGTGATTAGAGGAGAGATAACCGATGCGCTGGTGGCCGTGATTGAGCAGCATGCGGGTAGCCATCAGCGCGCCGCTAACGTTGTCGAGGCCGACGCAGCGATGGGCAAAGCCCGGCACGATGCGGTTGATCAGCACCATCCCCGGGATATGTTGCATAAAGTCGCTCAGTTCAGCATCGCTGAGCGCTTTAGAATGGACGATCAGCGCCGAGCAGCGCTGGCGGATCAGCACCTCGATGGCATGGCGCTCTTTTTCCGCTTCGTGATAGCTGTTGCCGATCAGCACATACTTATGATGCTGCTGGGCGACGGTATCCACCGCTTTCACCAGCGCGCCGAAGAAGGCATCGGAGACGTCCATCACCACCACGCCGATGGTATCGCTGACCTGGGTGGCCAGCGCCTGGGCGTTGGCGTTGGGCCGGTAGCCCAGCTGGGTCACCGCTTTCATCACCACGTCGCGCGTATCCGGACTCACCAGCGCGCTATTGTTCAGCACCCGCGACACGGTGGCCACGGATACACCCGCCTGGCGGGCGACATCACGAATGGTGATCATACTCAGCGACCTTAAGAGAATTACAGCACGTCACATTCACCTCCTGTGCTCAGCAAGGAGGCTATTCTGGCAGCGACCCGCGGTCCGCTACGTGAGTGAGGTCACACGGCTGGAAACGTTTACATCCGTTTTGTTAATGATTGTGATCGAGATCGTTATCTGGATGTGTCTTTCAATGATGTCCCTGACGCACGCAGGGTTAACTGACGCCACAGCCATTCCACCGGCCCCTGGCGGAAGCGGCGCAGCCAGAGTGATGATACGAGGAGGTTGACGGCCCAGATGGGGGGAACAAAGGCCAGCAGCTGCAGACGATCGAAGCGCATAAACAGCCCGAGATGATAAAACAGGGTGGTGCAGATCAGGGTCTGCAGCAGGTAGTTGCTCAGCGCCATGCGTCCGACGCAGGCGATAGCCCCCACCAGGCGGAAACGGCAGAGCTGCGGCCAGTAGCCCCAGGCCAGCGAGGCATAGCCGATAGCCTGCAGCGGGGCGCTCAGTTCACGCGGCGCCTGCAGTAAGAACGCGCACCAGCGATAGTCCCATGCCAGATACCACTGGGCGACAATAGCCGCCACATTCACCGCCATCCCGGCTAGCACCAGCAGCGCGCCGGTGCGCCGATAGTGACGCTGGCTGAACTGCCCTTTCAGCCAGCCGCTGCGCATCAGCGCCGCGCCTATCAGCATCATCCCCGCCAGCTGCCAGCCATACTGCGCGCCGAGCGCCAACAGATTGTCTGACAGCATATCCGCCCGGTTGCTGACCGCCTCCATGCCGCCGTGCAGCTTCCAGTACTGCTCATACTGCAGATTGGCCGCGTCCGGTACCCAGGAGCGATTCGCGGCCGTCCCCGAGATGATCCCCAGCAGGACCAGCACCGCAATACCGGTGAGGTAGAGCACCACCCCGGTGTTAAACAGCGATTTAACATGCTGCGCCTCGCGCACCATGCGCCAGCTCACCAGCCCCACCAGGGCGTAGGCCAGCAGAATATCGCCATCCCAGAAGAAGAGACCGTGAATGAAACCAAGCAGCGCCAGCAGGGTCAGCCGCGACTGGATCCAGCGTTTGCCGCGGGGGAGCAGGAGCTGCAGACCGGCGCCAAACAGCAGCGCGAACAGGGTAAGAAACTTCACCTGCGCCAGCAGGTCAAGGATCGCCCAGGTCCAGGCGTCGCTGAGGGTCGCGCTTCCTGACCAGGCCGGATTGAGGTAAGCGGCCTTCGGCAAGCCGAAGGCGCTGATATTGAGAAGCAGGATACCGAGGATGGCGACGCCGCGGACAAAGTCCAGCGTGACATTTCTCTCCATGTACCCTGCTCCGTTTTAGTTGTGGTGACGTACTGCGCGCAGGAATTCCTGGCGGGTATTCTGGCTGGATTTGAACAGGCCACCGAGGGAGGTGGTGGTAGTGGCGCTGGTCGCGTCACGGATGCCGCGCGCTTTCACGCAGTAATGCACCGCGTCAATGGATACCGCCACGTTGCTGGTGCCGAGCAGCGTCTGCAGCGCGATCAGGATCTGCTGCGTGAGACGCTCCTGGACCTGCGGGCGCTGGGCGAAGAACTGCACGATGCGGTTGATTTTCGACAGGCCGATCACCGAATCTTTCGGGATGTAGGCTACCGTCGCTTTACCATCGATGGTGACAAAGTGGTGTTCGCAGGTGCTGGTCAGGGTGATATCGCGCACGGTGACCATTTCATCGACCTTCATTTTGTTTTCAATGACGGTGATTTTCGGGAAACGGGAGTAATCCAGTCCGGAGAAGATCTCATCGACATACATTTTGGCGATGCGATGCGGGGTCTCCATCAGACTGTCATCACTCAGATCCAGATTCAGCAGTTGCATAATCTCGGTCATATGACCGGTAATCAAACGCTTGCGTGTTTCGTTATCAATTTCTTGTACTGGCGCACGCATCGGCGTCTCCAGCCCACGAGCGACCAGCGCTTCATGAACGAGGACGGCTTCTTTACTCAGTGATGACATTTGGGTTTCTCCTGCAGGTGTGGCGCTCTTTGCTTTTTCTGGGGGCAAAGTTTGTATTCATTGTGCGTGAGGTGGCGCACAGAATCCAGTAGCCGTAACGATAATTATTGAAATTGGCGCTGCCTTTTATTAAGGCGCGAAGCCACGCCTCAGGCGCGACGCCAAATCCCTATCGCCGAATCCGGAATGATCCAACCGCTGTACGCATCCATAAGCGCCATCGCTACACCGGCATGTTGGCTATAAGTTGCATTAATGATGCAGTAAGTTCTCAAAAGGAGAAAGTGAAAGTTGCTCACCGGCTAATGAAATATCTGTATTATGAACGTTTACGCGCACATCCCTTCCGAGGAGCCTTGCATGGAACTGCTTGAAGAGCATCGCTGTTTTGACGGCCGGCAACAACGCTGGCGTCATCACTCCCCTGTCCTGAACTGCGCCATGACGTTCAGCATTTTTTTACCGCCTGAGCGCGAAGCGCCGCCGCCGGTGCTGTACTGGCTGTCCGGGCTGACCTGTAACGATGAAAACTTTACCACCAAGGCGGGCGCTCAGCGCATTGCCGCCGCGCTGGGCATCGCGCTGGTGATGCCGGATACCAGCCCGCGCGGTGACGAGGTGGCCAACGATGACGGTTACGATCTGGGGCAAGGCGCTGGCTTCTACCTGAACGCCACCGAGGCGCCGTGGTCGGCGCACTACCGGATGTACGATTACCTGCGCGACGAACTGCCCGCGCTTATCCGCAGCGAGTTTACCGTCGGCGAACGCTGCGCCATCAGCGGCCACTCGATGGGCGGTCACGGCGCGCTTATCATGGCGCTCACCAATCCCGGCCGCTACGCCAGCGTCTCCGCCTTCGCGCCAATCGTCAATCCCTCCCAGGTGCCGTGGGGCAAGAAAGCGTTTACCGCCTATCTCGGCGCCGATGAATCGACATGGCGAGCCTGGGACAGCTGCGCCCTGATGCAGGCCAGCCAGCCGGCGGACGCGGTGCCGACGCTTATCGATCAGGGCGATAACGATCCGTTCCTCGCCGGACAGCTGCAGCCCGCGGTGCTGGCGGAGGTCGCGCGGCAGAAGGCCTGGCCGTTAACGCTGCGCATCCAGCCCGGTTACGATCATAGCTACTACTTCATTGCCTCGTTTATCGAAGACCATCTGCGTTTCCACGCGCAGCATCTCTTTAACTAAACGCAACCTGCGCCGCGAATCCACGTCGCGGCGCAGGCCATCGTTAAGCGCCAACGATCAGAAGCGATAATCCACGGCCATAAAGTAGCGACGGCCCTCTTCGGTATAGCTGTAGTCGTCCCGGTTGAGATCTTTATCGCCCACGTTCTGCACCCCGGAGCGCAGTTTCACATTTTTGGTGACCTGCCACGCCGCGCCGACGTCAAACAGGGTATAGCCGCCCGGGGTTTTGCCGGTGGCGCTCACCGCGCGCTGCTGGCCGGTATAGTTGGCCGTCACGTAGAAGGACCAGTCGTCCAGCGGTTTCCAGTCAAGCGTGCCGTTGGCGGTATGGAACGGCAGCGTCTGCAGCGGTTTGTCGCCGCCGTTGCTCAGATCGCGACCATCGTTGTAGGTGTAGTTCACCGTCAGCTTCCACTCATCGCCGAACGGGATCTTCACCTCGGTCTCCACCCCTTTGATGCGCGCTTTGTTGACGTTGAAATAGCGGAAGATCGGCACGCGCTTACCGTTGACGGTTTTCCAGCCGACAAAGTTCGGGTAGCCCGGCGCTTCGCTGGCGCTGGAGGTGCGCAGAACATCAATCATATCGTCGACATTGTTCTGGAAGGTGGTGATGCTGCCTTCAACATCCTGCAGCCAGCCCTCTTCCCCACGATAGTAGAGACCAAGCTCGAAGCTTTCGCTGGTTTCCGGCTTCAGATCCGGGTTACCGATGATGCTGCACGAGCCGCGGCAGGAGTTGGTGGTCCAGTCGGGGTTAAGCTGCAGCAGCGACGGGGCTTTAAACGCCGTCGCCCAGCCGCCTTTGACGGTGACGGTATCGGTGGCGTTATACACCAGATAGGCGCGCGGGCTCCAGTGATCGCCATAGGTCTGATGGTCGTCCATACGAATGCCGGTGGTCAGCGCCAGCGGCTCGATGATGCGCCATTCGTCTTCAATAAACAGGGCGTACTGGCTGGCTGAGGTCGACTGGCCGCCGCTGCTCAGGTTGACCGGATCTTTCAGCTTGTCGTGGCGCCATTCGCCGCCGAAGGTCACCAGCTGGTTAATCATGTCCAGCGGCAGGACATACTTGCCGTCGATGGCATTGCTTTCGGAGGTGATGGTGCCGTTCTGCCCTGGATTTTTATTATCCACCTTTTCGCCGTAGAACTTGAGCTCGCTGTTGCCCATCTCCCAACGGCCGTTATGGCTCAGGGAGTAGTTCTCACGCTCAAGGCGGTTGCGGTCAAGGGAATCGGAGTCGCGATCCTGGCGGTCAAAGCCATAGCCCGCGGTGAAATCGTGGTTGTCGCTCGGCGTCCAGGCGAATTCAACATTGCCATCGCGGCTGGTGAAGCCCTCTATGCGCGGCGTTTCGCCGGTGGCATTGCTGGAAGACTGGGGATCGTCCTTGGCGCGCTTCGCCAGGCTGCCGTAGGCCTTCATCCCGAGCACGCCGTCGATCAGCGGGCCGCTGGTGAAGAACTGGCCGTTCCAGGTATCGCCGCGGTCGCGGTGTTCCTGAATGGTGGTATCGGCGCTCAGCGTCCCGGTCCATTTCTGGCCGATTTTTTTGGTAATAATGTTGACCACGCCGCCGAGCGCATCGGAGCCGTACAGGGAGGACATCGGGCCGCGCACCACCTCGATACGTTCGATGGCATCCACCGGGATCCAGTTCAGGTCGAAGTCATTGTGGCGGAAGACGGCGTTCCGGGAGTTGACGCGTTTCCCGTCGACAAGGATCAGGGTATAGCTGCTGCTCAGACCGCGAATGCTGACGCCCTTGCGGTTATCCCCTTCGTTGGTGAGCTGGACCCCGGGCACATCGCGCAGTACGTCTTTCAGGTTCTGCACCGGCTTGCGCTGCAAATCCTGCTGGGTGATGACGCTGATGCTCGCCGGTGCGTCTTTGACGCTCTGTTCAGTGGCCGAGGCGGTCACCACCAGCGTTTCTTCATTCACATCGGCCAGGGCCGGAAACGCCAACGATACGACGGACGCAGACAATCCCGCCCGGATAAAAGGGTTTAACCTGAACATTCCAAATCTCCATGAGGTGTACAACCAAACAAACAAAAAGGTGCTGCTCACACGCGCTGGCGGCCTGCCGCTCTGTCGGCGGTAGACTCGCGCTGTTTTCTCGTCGATGTGGCTGGTCGCCCGATGTCAGTCTGTACACATGGCAGATACGGGGGGAGTGGCTTCATCCGTAATGGTCGGAAATGATAAAGATAATGATTTCTATTATCAATATAATTATGAAGAATTGTGTCAGGCTGTAACCGTGTGGACATAAAAAAAGCCCTCTTTTCAGAGGGTTTCCGGGTGATGCAAACCTGTTTTCGTTATCGTACTCATATGTCTGCCGGGTGGCGGCTTTCGCCTTACCCGGCCTACGAAAAATTGCAATATCAAACAGTTACGCAGATATCTGTAGGCCCGCGCAAGCGCAGCGCCGCCGGGCAATTCCTGAAGATTGCGCCTGGCCAGCAAGATGAAGCCCTCTTTTCAGAGGGCTTCTGGGTGATACAAACCTGTTTTCGTTATCGTACTCATCTGTCTGCCGGGTGGCGGCTTTCGCCTTTCCCGGCCTACGAAAAGTTGAAATATCAAAAAGTTACGCAAATATCTGTAGGCCCGCGCAAGCGCAGCGCCGCCGGGCAATTCCTGAAGATTGCACTTTGCCAGCAAGATGAAGCCCTCTTTTCAGAGGGCTTCCGGGTGATGCAAACCTGTTTTCGTTATCGTACTCATCTGTCTGCCGGGTGGCGGCTTTCGCCTTACCCGGCCTACGAAAAATTGCAATATCAAACAGTTACGCAGATATATGTAGGCCCGCGCAAGCGCAGCGCCGCCGGGCAATTCCTGAAGATTGCACTTTGCCAGCACGATGAAGCCCTCTTTTCAGAGGGCTTCCGGGCGATGACAAACCTGTTTTCGTTATCGTACTCATCTGTCTGCCGGGTGGCGGCTTTCGCCTTACCCGGCCTACGAAAAGTTGAAATATCAAACAGTTACGCAAATATCTGTACGCCCGCGCAAGCGCAGCGCCGCCGGGCAATTCCTGAAGATTGCACCTGGCCAGCACGATGAAGCCCTCTTTACAGAGGGCTTTTATCGCACAATAGCGAAGATTAACGCTTAAAGCGGTCCGGGAAGGTCATTTCGCTGTAGCGAACGAAGCGGGTGCCTTTCGCCAGTTTGTACCCAAACCAGATGACGAGGAACAGCGGAATACCGATGTAGGTCGCCGCCACGCCGCCCCAGTCAATGGTGTCCTTGAGGAACGCTTCGTAGTTCTGTCCGAGGGTGATGATCAGGCACAGCACGAAGGCGAAGATCGGCCCCAGCGGGAAGAACCCGGAACGATACGGCAGATTATTAATATCGTTACCCTGCAGGACGAAGCCACGACGGAAACGATAGTGGCTGATGGCAATCCCCAGCCAGGCGATAAAGCCCGTCATCCCCGAGGTGTTCAGCAGCCACAGGTACACCGTCTGGTTACCGAACATCGAAGTCAGGAAGCACAGCGCCGCGATAACGGTGGTCGCATACAGGGCGTTGCGCGGTACGCCGCCACGCGACAGCTTCGAGAAAATGCGCGGCGCTTTGCCGTCGCAGGCCAGGGTATACAGCATACGCGTAGAAGCGTACATCCCCGAGTTACCCGCCGACAGAACGGCCGTCAGGATAACGGCGTTCATGATCGCCGCCGCCGACAGCAGACCGGCGTGCTGGAAGACCAGCGTGAACGGGCTGACGGAGATATCTTTAACGTCGTTGCGCAGCAGGCTCGGATCGGTATACGGAATGATCAGGCTGATAATCAGGATCGCGAAGACGTAGAACAGCAGGATACGCCAGAAGACCTGGCGCACCGCGCGCGGAATGTTCTTTTCCGGGTTCTCAGACTCACCGGCGGCAATACCGATAAGCTCGGTGCCCTGGAAGGAGAAGCCGACAATCATCGCCACGCCGATCATCGCCGAGAAGCCGCCGGCAAACGGCGCATCCGCGATCCCCCAGTTGCTCCAGCCGGCAGGCTGCGCCCCTTTGAAGATACCGACAATCATCATCACGCCGACGATGATAAAGATAATGACGGTGGCCACTTTGATCAGCGAGAACCAGTATTCCGCCTCGCCAAAGCCGCGCACCGAGATCCAGTTTAGCAGGAACATAATGCCGAGGAACAAGGCGCTCCAGATCCAGCCTGGGGTGTCAGGGAACCAGTAGCTCATCACCAGCTGCGAGGCCACGAGGTCAACGGCGATCGTTACCGCCCAGTTGTACCAGTAGTTCCAGCCCAGCGCGAAGCCGAAGCCCTCTTCAACATAATTCTGCCCGTAGGTGGCGAAGGAACCGGACACCGGCATAAACGCCGCCAGTTCGCCCAGGCTGGTCATCAGGAAATAGACCATCAGACCGATCAGAATATAAGAAAGCAGCGCCCCGCCGGGACCTGCTTGCGAAATCGTTGCGCCAGAGGCAACAAAAAGACCCGTACCGATGGAACCGCCGATGGCGATCATGGTCAAGTGGCGCGCCTTTAGTTCACGACGTAGCGTGGGCGCTTCTGTGGTTTTAGTTTCCGAAACCATGTGATAATGCTATCCATCCAAAAAATGAGGCGCGATTGTAGCAGACGATCGGGGTTTCATCCGGTACAAATGCAAAGTTATAAGAGAGCTTCATGATCGACCGCAAATTATTAGTAAAGCACTAACCTGCGGAATTGCCAGCAAATTTCCCCCCCCTTTATCAGGCGATAACGCCGGATCGCTACACCTGGCAATACTGTAGAAAACGTTGTAATGCTTTGGAAATATGCTTCTGCCGGTGGTGGATCCGCCACAGCGTGCGCGTCAGCCGGGGCAGCGGCACTTTCAGCTCCGCCAGCGTGCCGGAGGACAGCTGTTCGGCAATCACCCGCCGCGATAAGCAGCTGATCCCCAGCCCATGGCGCACCGCGTGTTTGATCGCCTCCGAGTTGCCCAGCTCCATCCCCAGATGAAACGCCGGCAGATGCGACAGCAGAACGTAATCGACAATCTCCCGGGTGCCAGACCCATGCTCGCGCAGGATCCACGGCGCCTCGGCCAGCTGCTGCAGGGTCACCTCCCCCGCCAGCAGCGGCGAGTCAGGCGCGGCAAACACCACCAGCTCATCTTCCAGCCACGGCTCGGCGATAATATCGGCGGCATGGCACGGCCCCTCGATCAGACCGAAATCCACCCGCAGGTCGGCAACGGCGTTGATTACGTCCAGGCTGTTGCCAACGCTCAGCTCAACCGGCAGATCCGGGAAGTCATGGCGATAGCGGGCAATGATCTCCGGCATAATATAGTTGCCGATGGTGCTGCTGGCGTAGACCCGAATCGCCCCGTTGTCGCCGCGAAACAGCTGCTCGATCTCCAGGGCCCGCTCCAGCAACGCCAGGGCGCGCGGATAGAGCAGCCGTCCATGCTCATTGACCACCAGCCGCTTGCCGACGCGGTCGAACAGCTGTACGCCAAGCTGCCCTTCCAGATCGGTCAGCGCGGCGCTGACCGCCGATTGCGAAAGCGCCAGCATCTGTGACGCCTGAGTGGTCGACCCACTCTTATGGACTTCGGCGAACACTTCCAGCTGCCGCAGCGTAATATGCATAACCCACCCGTTTAGTAATCCAGTCTGAATAACCTTCCTTACTATGGTGACACAAATCGAGGCGGCTGACGGAATGAAAATCCCCTTACGTCACAAAATCATCGTCTTGCTGACAAGAGAAGCTCGCTTGCGCGCCTCACTCCCCTGCCCCGTTGTCTCCGGCGAAGCGGCCATTAACCACTTATTACGATTGATTATAAACATATAATCAATTTTATATTTAATCCCGCGCGGCGTAACCTTTAGGCAGACAAAGGAGAAGGTTATGACAGCACTCACTTTACCCACCAAACATCGTTCCCTGTGGCATTTTGTCCCAGGCCTGGCGCTGACCGCCGCCCTGACCGGCGCCGCCCTGTGGGCCGGTAGCTTCCCGGCCATCGCCGGGGCGGGCTTCAGCGCCCTGACCCTCGCTATCCTGTTCGGGATGGTCGTCGGTAACACGGTCTATCCGAAAATCTGGCAGCCCTGCGACGGCGGGGTGATCTTCGCCAAACAGTATCTGCTGCGCCTGGGGATCATCCTCTACGGCTTCCGCCTGACGTTCGCCCAGATTGCCGACGTCGGCGTGAGCGGTATTTTGATTGACGTTCTGACGCTCTCCAGCACCTTTTTCATCGCCTGCTTCCTGGGCCAGAAAGTGTTTGGGCTCGATAAGCACACCAGCTGGCTGATCGGCGCCGGCAGCAGCATCTGCGGCGCGGCGGCAGTGCTCGCCAGCGAGCCGGTGGTCAAAGCCGAAGCCAGTAAAGTGACCGTCGCCGTCGCCACGGTGGTGATCTTCGGTACCATCGCTATCTTCCTCTACCCGGCGATGTATCCGCTGCTGGCGCACTGGTTTACCCCGGAGACCTACGGGATCTATATGGGTTCCACCATGCATGAAGTGGCGCAGGTCGTCGCTGCCGGCCATGCGGTCAGCCCGGATGCGGAGAACGCCGCGGTTATCGCTAAAATGCTGCGCGTGATGATGCTGGCCCCGTTCCTGCTGTTCCTGGCGGCGCGTGTTAAACAGCTGACCCCGGCGGGTAACGGCGAGAAAAGCAAAATCACCATTCCGTGGTTTGCCATTATGTTCATCCTGGTGGCGGTGTTTAACTCCTTCCATCTGCTGCCGAAAGCGGTCGTGGAGATGCTGGTGACGCTGGATACCGTCCTGCTGGCGATGGCGATGGCCGCTCTTGGGGTGACCACTCACGTCAGCGCCCTGAAAAAAGCCGGGGCGAAACCGCTGCTGATGGCGCTGATGCTGTTCGTCTGGTTGATTGTCGGCGGCGGGGCCATTAACGTCGCCATCCACAGCCTGATGGCATAAAGCACTACATCTTTCTCCAGTTAAGCCGCTATCATTACCCACCCCCCAGCGGCTTTAACTGGAGTTTTTTTATGAAATACGTAGGAGCGCACGTGAGCGCCTCAGGTGGACTGGCCAATGCCGCCATTCGCGCCGCCGAAATCGAAGCAACCGCCTTCGCCCTCTTCACCAAAAATCAGCGCCAGTGGCGCGCCGCGCCGCTCAGCGACCAGACCATCGCCGAATTCAAAGCCGCCTGTGAAAAGTATCACTTTGGCCCCGGACAGATCCTGCCGCACGACAGCTACCTGATTAACCTCGGCCACCCGGTGGAAGAGGCGCTGGAAAAATCCCGTGACGCCTTCATCGATGAGATGACCCGCTGTCAGCAGCTGGGGCTGACGCTGCTCAACTTCCACCCCGGCAGCCATCTGCAGCAGATCCCGGAGGAAGAGTGTCTGGCACGCATCGCCGAATCGATCAATATCGCGCTGGCGAAGACCGAAGGCGTCACCGCGGTTATCGAAAATACCGCCGGCCAGGGCAGCAACCTGGGCTTTAAGTTCGAGCACCTCGCGGCCATCATCGACGGCGTGGAAGATAAAACCCGCGTCGGCGTCTGCATCGATACCTGCCACGCCTTCGCCGCCGGCTATAACCTGCGCAGCGCCGAAGCCTGCGAGAAGACCTTTGCCGACTTCGACCGTATCGTCGGCTTTCAGTATCTGCGCGGCATGCATCTCAACGATGCCAAGAGCGCCTTCGGCAGCCGGGTCGACCGTCACCATAGTCTGGGGGAAGGCAACATCGGCCACGATTGCTTCAGCTGGATCATGCAGGACAACCGCTTCGACGGCATTCCGCTGATTCTGGAAACCATCAACCCGGATATCTGGGCGGAAGAGATAACCTGGCTGCGGGCGCAGCAGATCGCCGAAGTGGCGTAAATAGAGACATAAAAAAAGGGCCGAACAGTCGGCCCTTTTTTATTGCGGAGAAATTATGCCGCTTTTTCGACTTCCGCTACCTGCGCTTCCGGGCGTTTCAGCACCGCGTAGGAGAGGCCCGCGACCAGCGTCCCGGCAACAATCGCCAGCAGGTAGCCCAGCACTGGCGTAATCGCCCCCGGGATCAGCAGAACAAACAGCCCGCCGTGCGGCGCCATCAGTTTCGCGCCAATCGCCATCGAGATAGCGCCGGTTACCGCGCCGCCGACGATACAGCAAGGCAGCACGCGCATCGGGTCACGGGCGGCAAAAGGAATCGCCCCTTCAGAGATAAAGCACAGGCCGAGAACCAGCGCGGCTTTACCCCCTTCCCGCTGCCCTTTGTCGAACTTATTGCGGGCAACCAGCGTTGCGATACCCATCGCCAGCGGAGGCACCATACCGGCCGCCATGATCGCCGCCATCGGCGCGTAGGTCTGGGTACTCAGCAGGCCAACGCCGAAGGCATAGGCCGCTTTGTTCACCGGGCCGCCCATGTCGGTACACATCATCGCGCCGAGGATCGCGCCCAGCAGAACCGCGTTGGCGGTGCCCATGGTTTGCAGCCAGTGGGTCAGCCAGGCGAGGATACCGGCGACCGGTTTACCAATCAGGTAGATCATCGCCAGGCCCACGATCAGGCTGGAGACCAGCGGAATGATCAGGATCGGCTTCAGCGCTTCCATACTCTGCGGCAGTTTCAGCTTAGTGCTGATGGCTTTCGCCACGTAACCGGCAAGGAAACCGGCAATGATCCCGCCGATAAAGCCGGAGCCGCCGCTGACCGCCAGCATACCGCCGATAAGACCCGGGGTCAGACCCGGACGGTCGGCAATGGAGAAGGCGATAAAGCCCGCCAGCACCGGCACCATCAGCGCGAAGGCCGAGCCGCCGCCGATTTGCATCAGCGCCGCCGCGAGGGTGTCTTTCACTTCAAACGCTTTGATCCCGAAGGCAAAGGAGAGCGCGATACACAGGCCGCCCGCCACCACCATCGGCAGCATGTAGGAGACGCCGGTCAGCAGGTGGCGGTAGGCGCCCGCCGACTCTTTTTTACCTTCGCCAGCAGCCTGAGGTTTACCGGAAGGCTGGTACGGTTTGGCTTCAGCCACCGCTTTGTCCAGCTCCTGGGCGGTTTTCTTCAGCGCCAGACCGGTGGTGGTGCGATACATCGGCTTGCCGGCGAATTTCGCCAGGTCGACTTCGATATCGGCGGCGACGATCACCAGATCCGCCTCGGCCACCTCTTCCGGGGTGATAGCATTGCCCGCGCCGACGGAGCCGCGGGTTTCCACTTTCACCCACCAGCCGCGTTTTTTCGCTTCGGTTTCAATGGCTTCAGCCGCCATAAAGGTATGGGCAACGCCGGTCGGACAGGCGGTGACCGCGACAATACGTTTCGGTCCGCCGGTGGCCGCCGGGACTGCCGCAGCGGCAGGCGCCGCGTACGGCATCGCGTGGCCTTTGGCTTCGCTGAGGAACAGCTCCGGGTGCGCCACGGCGCGATTAATATCGCCGAGGTAGACTTGTTTGCCGTTCAGCGCGCTGTCAGTGGGCAGCGCCGACCCGAGAACAATCACCAGTTCGGCGTCGTTCGGATTATCAATCAGTTCAAGGTGCGCTTTTGGCGCTGCGGCACCCAGCAGGGTTTTCGCCATATAGGCGCGCGCCTGTCCGAGTCCGGCATCAATAATCAGCAGCGTTTTCATTATGCCTCTCCTGCTGTCAATTAAAGGGTTGTAAGTCGACACGCGCCATCATCGCGGCCAACTGGGTACGGTCGGTGATCCCGACGTTGCTCTGGCTGACGGCCAGGGCAGCGACGGCGGTCGCCAGGCGCAAGGTATGCTCGCTGGATTCACGCATCAGCAGGCCGTAAATCAGGCCGCCGACCATCGAATCGCCGGCGCCAACGGTGCTGACCACTTCGACTGAAGGCGGTTTGGCAATCCACTCGCCGGAGGCGTTCACCCACAGCGCGCCCTCTTCGCCCAGGGAAATCACCACGTGGGCGATCCCCTGCTCGCGCAGCGCATGGGCGGCGTCGATAACGTCTTTCATCTCCGGCAGCTTACGGCCAGCCCAGATCTCCAGCTCGCGACGGTTCGGTTTCACCAGCCACGGCGCCGCTTTCAGTCCGGCAACCAGCGCTTCGCGGCTGCTGTCGAAAATGATGCACGGGCACTGGCTGCGCAGACGGGTCATCCAGTCGGTAAAGGCTTCCGGGCTGACGCCGGACGGCAGGCTGCCGCTGACGCAGACCATATCGAACTGCCCCAGCCAGCTCAGGGAGTCGTTGACGAAGCGTTCCCAGTCGCCTGGGGTCACTTCAAAGCCGGAGAAGTTGAAATCGGTCACTTCGCCATCTTTTTCCGTCAGCTTAACGTTGATGCGGGTCCGGCCCTGCACCACCTGGAAACGGTTGGCGATCCCCAGCTCGCTGAACAGCTGCTGAAAGCCATCCTGGTTGTCTTTCCCCAGGAAGCCGCCGACGGTGACGTCAATGCCAAGATCTTTCAGCACTTTCGCCACGTTGATGCCTTTCCCGGCGGCGTGCAGGCCGGTGGTACGCACCAGGTTCACTTCACCGCGCTCGATCTCCGGGGTGAAGCCCACCAGATCGTACGCCGGGTTTAAAGTAATGGTTGCTACACGTCTGCTCATTTATGCGCCCTCCCCAAGGCCTGCGGCGATCGCTTCGCCAATCGCATCCAGCGCTTGTTGCGCATCCTCACCCTGCGCGGTAAAGCGCAGACGGTGACCTTTTTTCACACCCAGCGCCACGACCTTCATCAGGCTGCGGCCGTTGGCCGGCTTGCCGGAACCGTCGAGGTTAGTGACGGTGACGTCGCTGGAAAATTGTTTAATGGTGTTGACCAGCATGGTGCCCGGACGGGCGTGCAGGCCGTGCTCATTGCGCACCACGAATTCGGCGCTCAGCACATCTTCGGCAATCGCGTCGTCGCTGGTCAGCAGCGCCAGCACGGTGGCGGCGTCGGCTTTCAGCAGATGGTCAGCTTTCTTGTCCAGCAGCAGCTTGCTCAGGCGGTTCAGCACCGCGGTTGGCTGATCGTCGGTCATCGCCACCGTGACCAGCAGGGAAACTGGCTGGTCGTCGCGGGTGAAGGCGGTGGCGGCGCGGCTGACCGCCACGGCGCTGCGCAGATTGCCTTCGGCGCTGTCGTTCAGCCAGATACCCTGACCGAGGTTCAGCGGCGTATCGTTAATGACGTGGCTAACGAAGGCGGAATCCACAGCACCTGCTTCTTTCAGACGCGCGGCGTTCAGCGCCTGCAGGGTCAGCAGATCGCTGGCCGCGACGTCGAGACTCAGGGTCTCGTTGTCCAGCTTCAGCGCTTCGCTCTGTTTCTCCCCCATCAGCAGCGCACGCAGCTCTTCCGCGGTGGTGGCGGACTGCAGCTGGGCGGCGACCGCGTCATCGCTCAGCACATGGGTCAGCTGACGCAGCAGGCCGAGGTGTTCATCTGAGCTGGCGGCAATCCCGATCGCCACATAGGCGGTCTGCCCTTCGCCCCAGGTGACGCCCTGCGGGAACTGAAACACCTGAACGCCGGTCTTCAGCACCTGGTCACGCGTATCCGTCGTGCCGTGCGGGATCGCGATCCCGTTGCCGAGGAAGGTGGAGGTCTGCTGCTCGCGCGCCAGCATGCCGTTCACGTAGCCATCGGCCACGTTGCCGGCGCTGACCAGCGCGGCGGCGACCTGCCGGATGGCCTCTTCTTTATTACCGGCCTGCTGGCCGGGATGAATATCCTGCACAGATAACTGGAACATGGTTCTCCTCTCCTGCTGAATTGAATCGTTTCAGCTAACTTGAGAAAAAAAGCGCCATCTGACGGTGAACGATATGCCGAATGACGCTGAAACGTTTCAAGAATTCTGTACCTTTCTTGCTCAACGCGCAAGGTACGTCAGCGACTTGATTGCAGAACTTAGAGGTACTGCACACTTTTGCTGAAGCCCTGGCGCCTGGCCGCGGTAAACGTCAGCTTTTTGCTGAACTCTCTATTTTGAAACGCCTTTTTAATTATTCGTGCCATACTACTGTTTATTTTCAGCCAGCAGGCGTAAACTCCGCGCCGTCTCCTGAAACTACAGAAAACCAAACACATGGAAAACCGAAGCGCCGCCCTCCCCCGACGCGGGTTCGATGTCACCTCTTCCGCCTTCCTGATCGTCGCCTTTCTGACGGGCATTGCCGGGGCGTTGCAGACGCCGACCCTGAGCCTGTTTCTAACCAATGAAGTGCATGTCCGCCCGGCGATGGTGGGTTTCTTTTTTACCGGCAGCGCCGTCATCGGCATTCTGGTCAGCCAGTTCCTCGCCGGACGTTCTGACCGTCAGGGCGATCGCAAGCAGCTGATTGTCGTCTGCTGCCTGCTGGGGGTGCTGGCTTGCGTGCTGTTTGCCTGGAACCGGAACTATTTCATTTTGCTGTTCATCGGCGTATTCCTTAGCAGCTTTGGTTCGACCGCCAACCCGCAGATGTTCGCCCTCGCGCGCGAGCATGCCGACAAAACCGGCCGCGAAGCGGTGATGTTCAGCTCCATTTTGCGCGCCCAGGTCTCGCTGGCATGGGTGATTGGTCCCCCGCTGGCCTATGCGCTGGCGATGGGGTTTGGCTTTACCGCGATGTACCTCAGCGCCGCGGCGGCGTTTATCGTCTGCGGGATCATGGTCTGGCTGTTCTTGCCCAGCATGCGCAAAGCCAAGGCGGTGGCGACTGGCCGGCTGGAAGCCCCGCACACGCACCGCCGCGATGCGCTGCTGCTGTTCAGCATCTGCACGCTGATGTGGGGCACCAACAGCCTGTACATCATTAATATGCCGCTGTTTATCATTAACGAGCTGCATCTGCCGGAGAAGCTGGCCGGCCTGATGATGGGGACCGCCGCCGGGCTGGAAATTCCCACCATGCTGATTGCCGGTTACTACGCCCGGCGCTTCGGTAAACGCTTTCTGATGCGCCTTTCCGCGGTGGCTGGGGTGCTGTTTTATGTGGGTATGCTGACGGTGCACACGCCGGCGCTGCTGCTGGCGATGCAGGTGCTGAACGCCATCTATATCGGGATCCTCGCCGGGATTGGCATGCTTTATTTCCAGGATTTGATGCCCGGGCAGGCGGGCGCGGCCACCACCCTCTACACCAATACCACCCGCGTCGGCTGGATCATCGCCGGCTCACTGGCGGGCGTGGTGGCAGAGATCTGGAGCTATCATGCGGTGTTCTGGATAGCGCTGGTTATGGGGATCGCCACCCAGGCCTGCCTGTGGCGGATCAGAGACGTATAGATAAGGTTGCCCGGCCGGAGCCGGGCAGTGCGGATTAGTGATCCAGATAGAGATAATGCAGCCAGCTGGTCATGCGCAGCAGCACCTTGCGCATAATCGACACATGGGCAAAATAATCGGTATACACATATCAAAAACCTGTCTCATTTGCTGCTTTAAGCTCAGGGCGCGGTGGCCAGCTCAAGCTCCAGCAGCCAGGTGATGGCGTCATCACGATGAGTGAAGCACATCTCCGGCGAGGGCTGCAGGCTGGCGCATACCTTCGGACGCAGTGGGGAGCCGAAAATCAGACACAGATTGTGCTCGGAGAGCTGAATACAGCGGGTATTGGCCGGCTTGCCCTGCGGCATGCCGGGGATCGGCGAGGATATAGAGGGGGCGATGCAACATGCGCCACAATCAGTACGACATTCCACAACCCAGCTCCCAAACGCTCATTTTGCGCCACAGCCTAAACGTTTTGCCAGAAGATAGCAAAACTCGCGAATTCCACTTGCCTGAACGCCCGGGCGCGAGTAGTTTTACGCGATATTTTTGACTCGTTAAGTGACAGGATTACTGCAATGCCAAGAGCGAATGAAATTAAAAAAGGTATGGTGCTGAATTACAACGGCAAGCTGCTGATTGTAAAAAATATCGATATTCAGTCACCCAGCGCCCGCGGTGCTGCGACACTGTATAAAATGCGCTTCTCCGATGTGCGTACCGGCCTGAAAGTAGAAGAGCGCTTCAAAGGCGACGATATCGTCGATACCGTGACCCTGACCCGCCGTTTCGTTGACTTCTCCTATGTCGATGGCAACGAATACGTGTTCATGGATAAAGAAGACTACACCCCTTACACCTTCACGAAAGAGCAGATCGAAGAAGAGCTGCAGTTTATTCCGGAAGGCGGCATGCCGGATATGCAGGTGTTGACCTGGGACGGCCAGCTGCTGGCGCTTGAGCTGCCGCAGACCGTGGACCTGGAAATTATCGAAACCGCGCCGGGTATTAAAGGGGCATCCGCCAGCTCCCGCACCAAGCCCGCCACCATGAGCACCGGCCTGGTGATTCAGGTGCCGGAATACCTGACCACCGGTGAGAAAATCCGCATTCATATCGAAGAGTGCCGCTATATGGGCCGCGCGGATTAATTTTCCGTGACGAGTTGACCAGAAAAAAGGACAGCCGCTGGCTGTCCTTTTTGTTATCCCCGTTGCCGCGATTACAGCAGTTCAGGGTATTTGGTCATCTTCAGCGCCAGCTCCACGCCGCGCACTTCCGCCATCCCCTTGAGACGGCCAATCGCCGAATAGCCTGGGTTGGTTTTCTTGCGCAGATCGTCCAGCATCTGATGACCATGATCCGGACGGAACGGGATCGGGCGCAGATCGCCGGCCTGTTTACGCCGCTGCTCTTCACGCAGAATCGCATCCACCACAGCCACCATATTGACGTCGCCGCTAAGGTGCGCCGCCTCGTGGAAGGTTTTCGGGTTCGCCTCGCGGCAGGTGGAGCGCAGATGGGTAAAGTGGATGCGATCGCCAAAGGTTTCCACCATCTTCACCAGATCGTTATCGGCGCGGACGCCATAGGATCCGGTGCACATGGTAAAGCCGTTATTGATGCTGTCCACTGTCTCTTTCAGCCACTGCATATCTTCGATGGTCGACACGATACGCGGCAGGCCCAGGATCGGCCGCGGCGGATCGTCCGGATGCACTGCCAGTCGGATCCCCACCTCTTCGCACACCGGTACGATGGCCCGCAGGAAATAGGCCATATTTTCGCGCAGCTGCGCTTTATCGATGTGGTCATATTCCGCCAGGCGCGCGCGGAACTGGTCGAGGGTGTAGCCCTCTTCCGCCCCCGGCAGGCCGGCGATGATATTGCGGGTCAGTTTCTCAATGTCCGCTTCGCTCATCGCCTTGTAATACGCCTCGGCCTGGCGCTGCTCTTCTTCGCTGTAATCCGCTTCCGCCCCCGGGCGTTTGAGGATATGCAGTTCAAAGGCCGCGAAGGCGATCTGATCGAAACGCAGCGCCCGGGAGCCGTCCGGCAGCTCATATTCCAGATCGGTGCGCGTCCAGTCGAGGATCGGCATAAAGTTGTAGCATACGGTATCGATGCCGCAGGCCGCGAGGTTGCGGATGCTCTGCTGATAGTTGGCAATCCAGGTCGTATACTGCCCGCTGTGGGTTTTAATATCCTCGTGCACCGGAATGCTTTCGACCACCGACCAGGTCAGCCCTTTCGCCGCTAACAGCGCCTGACGTTCTTTAATCTCGTCGACCGGCCAGACCTGACCGTTTGCAATATGGTGCAGCGCAGTGACGACCCCGGTCGCCCCCGCCTGTCGTACATCATCAAGCGATACCGGATCGTTCGGCCCATACCACCGCCAGGTTTGCTCCATCGCTATGCCCTCACAAAAGTTGTTATACCAATAATGGCGACAATCATGACGACTACCATACATGTTTCTCGTCAGGCTGCAAACAGAGCCGGTGCATTGATTGATCCAGCTCACAGTCAGCGGATAATTTCGGCTTACCAATTTAATTTCCTGTCATATAACTTTAGACTGGCAATGTTAATAAGCAGTTAAACAGGTGTGTAAAGAATGACAACAATTGCAACCGCTACGCTACCGGAAAACGTGCAACGTCCTCAGTACGATCGCAGCCAGCTCCGCTCGCGTATTGTCCATTTCGGCTTTGGCGCGTTTCATCGCGCGCACCAGGTGCTGCTGACCGATCGCGTGCTGAATAACATCGGCGGCGACTGGGGGATCTGCGAAATCAGTCTGTTCAGCGGCGATACGCTGATGAGCCAGCTTCGCGAACAGGACCACCTGTTTACCGTACTGGAAAAAGGCGCCGACGGTAATCAGCCCATTGTTATCGGCGCGGTGCACGAATGCCTGAACGCCAGGCTCGATTCGCTGGTGGCGATTATCGAGAAATTTTGCGAGCCGCAGGTAGCGATTGTCTCGCTGACCATCACTGAAAAAGGTTATTGCATCGATCCGGCGACCGGCAAGCTGGATCCGACGCATCCGCGTATCGTTCACGATCTGGAAAATCCGACGCTGCCGCAGTCGGCTCCCGGTATTTTAGTTGAAGCGCTGGCCCGCCGCCGGGAACGGGGCCTGCCGCCCTTTACCGTGCTCTCCTGCGATAACATTCCCGACAACGGCCACGTGGTGAAAAATGCCGTCCTCGGCATGGCGGAAAAACGCAGTCCGGCGCTGGCGAGCTGGATCGGCGACAACGTCAGCTTCCCGGGCACCATGGTGGATCGCATTGTTCCCGCCGCCACCGCGGAGTCGCTGGCGGAAATCGCCGCCGTGCTGGGGGTGGAAGATCCCTGCGCCATCAGTTGCGAACCCTTCATTCAGTGGGTGGTCGAAGACCACTTTGTCGCCGGGCGCCCCGCCTGGGAGACGGCGGGCGTGCAGATGACCGACGACGTGCTGCCCTGGGAGCAGATGAAGCTGCGGATGCTCAATGGCAGCCACTCTTTCCTCGCCTGGCTTGGCTATCTGGCAGGTCATGCGCACGTCAGCGACTGCATGCAGGATGAGGTCTTCCGCCGCGCCGCCCGCCAGCTGATGCTTGACGAACAGGCCCCGACGCTGACCATTACCGGCGTCGATCTGGCGGCCTATGCCGACAGCCTGATCGCGCGCTTCAGCAACCCGGCGCTCAAACACCGTACCTGGCAAATCGCCATGGACGGCAGCCAGAAGCTGCCCCAGCGTATGCTCGACGGTATTCGCGTGCATCTTGAGCGCGGCAGCCGCTGGCCGCTGCTGGCCCTCGGCGTAGCCGGCTGGATGCGCTACGTCAGCGGTACGGACGATGCCGGTCAGGCCATCGACGTCCGCGATCCGCTGGTGGACAAGATCCAGCAGCGGGTGGCGCAGAGCGATGAGCAGCAGCGCGTTGACGCCCTGCTGGGTCTGGAGGAAATATTTGGCCGCGACCTGCCGCGCAACGCGCAGTTTGTCGCCGGGATCCGCGCCGCCTGGCAGCAGCTGGCGATGCACGGCGCCCGCGAGGCGGTTGCCCGCGCGCTCAATTCTTAACAATATTTGCGCTTATGCGGACAGAATTTCCTTCTGTCCGCCTCAGGACTTCTCTTTTCCCTCTTTTTTCGTCAGGATAGGCGTAACTGTTACAACATTACATTTATCCTGGAGAAAAGAGTGACCAGAACCAATTTGATCACCGGCTTTCTCGGCAGCGGTAAGACGACCTCGATTCTTCATCTGCTGGCGCAGAAGCCTGCGGATGAAAAATGGGCCGTACTGGTTAACGAGTTTGGCGAAGTCGGGATAGACGGCGCCCTGCTGGCCGACAGCGGCGCCCTGCTCAAGGAGATCCCCGGCGGCTGCATGTGCTGTGTCAATGGCCTGCCGATGCAGGTCGGGCTGAATACCCTGCTGCGCCAGGGGAAACCCGATCGTCTGTTGATTGAGCCCACCGGACTTGGCCATCCAAAGCAGATCCTCGATATCCTCACCGCGGCGGTGTATGAACCCTGGATCGATCTGCGCGCGACCCTGTGCATTCTCGATCCGCGTCAGCTACTGGACGAGAAAGCGGTCAACAACGACAACTTTCGCGACCAGCTGGCAGCGGCGGATATCATCGTGGCCAATAAAAGCGATCGGGAAACGCCCGAAAGCGCTCAGGCGTTTGTCGACTGGTGGCAACGCTGGGGCGGCGATCGCCGCCAGGTGTCGGCGACCCAGGGTAATATCGACCTGGCCCTGCTTGATGAACCGCGGTGCAATACCGCCCCGCTGCCGGCGAGCGCGGAGCACGCCCACCGCCATCCCCCCACAGCCGGTCTCGCCGCCCTTAGTCTGGCGGAACACCAGCGTTGGCGCCGCCACCTTAACAGCGGCCAGGGCTATCAGGCCTGCGGCTGGATCTTCGACGCGGAAACGGTCTTTGACACCATCGCCCTGCTGGAGTGGGCCCGACTGGCGCCGGTGGCGCGCGTCAAAGGTGTGCTGCGCATTGCCGAAGGGGCGGTGCGGATCAACCGCCAGGGCGAGGATCTGCATATCGAGACCCTTAGCGTCGCCCCGCCCGATAGCCGCATCGAGCTTATCTCCGCCCATGAAGCCGACTGGAACGCGCTCCAGACCTCATTGTTGAGGCTTCGTTTAAGTTAAGGCGGCTAAGGTTGCCGCCGACTGTCACAAAATCGCAATGGCTATGATGAAAAACCGAATTCCTTTAATCCTGCTGCTTAACATCGCGGGTGTGGCGCTATTTTGCTCCTGGTATCTGCCAGCCAACCACGGCGCGTGGGCGCCGGTAGACGCCGCGATCTTCCATTTCTTTAACCATGGCGTCAGCGTCAGCCGCGCTTACGCCTGGCTGCTGGCGATCATCAACAATCGCGCCTTCGACGCCTGCTCGCTGCTGGCGATGGGTTGCCTGATGCTCAGCTACTGGCTCAAGGCGCCGGCGGCAGGCCGTCGTCAGATCGCCATTATGGGCGTGGTGATGCTGCTGGCGGCGGTGATCATCAACCAGCTGGCGCAGCACCTGATGCCGGTTCAGCGCGCCAGTCCGTCGCTGTTTTTTAACGGTGTCACCCGCGTCAGCGACGTCGTTAACTTCCCCACTAAGGATGCTTCCAAGGACAGCTTCCCCGGCGATCATGGGATGATGCTGCTGATCTTCGCGAGCTTTATGTGGCGCTATTTTGGCCGCCGCGCGCTGGCCGTGGCGCTGGTGATATTTGTGGTCTTTGCTTTCCCGCGGGTGATGATTGGCGCCCACTGGTTCAGCGATATTGCCGTCGGCTCTCTGACCGCCGTGCTGATTGGCGCGCCCTGGGTATTGATGACGCCGCTGAGCGATAAACTGATCGCCTTTTTCGATCGCTACTTACCCGGCGGAATATCGGCCAAATAAAGCCGCGGGCAGCCGCCAGGGGCATTATCTATAAGGGGACCTTTTGGGTCCCTTTTTTCAATTTTCCTTTTTTTCAACATCGCGTTCATCTTCTTGTCACATTAATCCCGTGACAAATGAAGGAATTGTCTGTTTTTTGCCCGTAATTGCCGCAATTTTGGCCTTTCCCGATGATTCACTTTTTGTCACCAAAATACTTATAAGAAATCGCGCAAAACCGCTCGCCATGCGGCGTTTGATAGGGTAATCTCGTTCTCGTTTTGCCTTTTCCGCAACATTAATTCAGGCCCTGAATAAAATTGTGCGTGACTGCACAAATTTAAGCTTAAGGAATTGTCTCATTGCGGATGGGTATTTAGGCTCTAACACGTTTGGCATTTTTTATAACGACATTGTCGTTAAGGACAACAAGGGAAAATAAACAGCATGGTCAAATCTCAGCCGATTTTGAGATACATCTTGCGGGTAGCCCCCGCGATTGCAGTAGCGGTTCTGCTTTCCGCGTGTAGTTCAACAAGTACCGCCAGGAATATGCATTCTGAGACGCATGCTGTGGGTAGTGGCGATTTATCATCACTGCAAGCCTCTCAGGATGAATTTGAAACGATGGTCCGTAACCTGGACGTGAAGTCCCGTTTAATGGATCAGTATGCCAGCTGGAAAGGCGTGCGTTACCGCCTCGGCGGCAGCACTCGCAAAGGTATCGACTGCTCGGCGTTCGTGCAGCGCACCTTCCGCGAACAATTTGGTCTGGAACTGCCGCGTTCAACTTCTGAACAGCAGGAAACCGGAAAATCGATTTCCCGTACCCAGCTGCGTACTGGCGATCTGGTTCTGTTCCGCGCCGGCTCTACCGGCCGCCATGTCGGGATCTATCTCGGCAACAACCAGTTTGTTCACGCCTCTACCAGTAGCGGAGTGACCATCTCCAGCATGGATGAGCCATACTGGAAAAAGCGCTACAACGAAGCGCGTCGAGTCCTGAGCCGCTCGTAAACTGTCCTCTACCGCCGCCGGTTATCCCTTGGCTGGAAGCGGGATAAAAAACACTGCCCCGGCAGTGTTTTTTTTTGCCACCTGATTCTGAACGACGCAAAATAAGCTATGTCTTTTAAGTGGGAATGAGAAAAACGACGACTGACAACCCGTTGCTGCGCATCAATAACACGGAAAGACTATAGCTATGCTGACTCGCTACTTTTCGCCCCAGCGTAAAACCTGGCTAACCAGCCTGTGCGTGGGCATTATCGTCGCGCTACTGGCTGGCAGCATTCAGTTTATGGTGATTTACCATAACCGGGCCGAGCGTTTCGACGCCATTATCAACAATGTTAATACCTATCTGAAAAGCTATTTTCACGACCTGCGCCAGACCATTGACGGCCTGCACCCGCTGGTGGACCAGCCCTGCGAGAATATTGACTCCGGGCTCACCTCCCACGCCGCGTTCAGCCCTAACGTCCGCGCTTTTCTGCTGGTCAAAAACGGCGTGGCCTTTTGCTCCTCGGCAACCGGCGCCATGAATACCCCCCTCACCCAGCTGATCCCGGCCATTGATATCCGCAAACCCCTTGATATGGCGATTTTGCCAGGCACGCCGATGATGCCGAAGAGCGCGGCGCTGGCACTATGGGTAGGCAAACCCGGTGATGAAAACAGCGGCATTTTCGTGTCGATTAATGCCAATCTCACGCCGTATATCCTCTATTCCGCACGGCAGAATGATTTCAGCGGTATTGCGCTGGTCATCGGCCACACCGCTATCTCCACCTTCAGTAACCGGCTGGTGGATCCGCAAACGCTGCATAATGTGCCGATCCGCGAAGTACAGATCGACGGTTTCCCCCTCAAGGTCTACCTGTATGCCAACAGCTGGCTGGCGGAAAATACACAGTTTGCTCTGCTGCTCGGGGTGGTGTGCGGCCTGCTGGCGGGGCTGCTCTGCTATTACGTGCTGACGATCAAATCCGATCCGCGAAAATCCATTCTGCTGGGGATCAAAAACAACCAGTTCTACGTCGTCTATCAGCCGGTGGTGAATGCCCAGACTCTGCGTATCAGCGGCGTGGAGGTCCTGATGCGCTGGCGCCATCCGGTGGTGGGCGAAATCCCGCCTGACGTCTTTATTAACCTGGCCGAAACCCAGCAGATGATCGTGCCGCTAACCCATCACCTGCTGGCGCTGATCGCCAGCGACGCTGCGGTGTTGAAGCGTATTCTGCCGCGCGGCGTCAAGCTGGGGCTGAATATTTCCCCTGCCCATCTGCAGGCCGACAGCTTCCGCGACGATATGCTGCGCTTCGCCGCCGCACTGCCAGCCGACCATTTTCACGTGGTGCTGGAGGTGACCGAGCGGGCAATGATTGATAAAGAAAAATCGATGGCTAACTTCGCCTGGCTCCACCGCCAGGGATTCGAAATCGCGATTGATGATTTCGGCACCGGGCATAGCGCGCTGATCTATCTCGAACGCTATAACTTCGATTATCTGAAGATCGATCGCGGTTTTGTGCAGGCGATCGGCACCGAAACCGTCACCTCGCCAGTGCTGGATGCGGTGCTGACCCTCAGCCGTCGGCTGAAATTGATGACCGTTGCCGAAGGGGTGGAGACCCAGGAGCAGGCGGAGTGGCTTCGCGCTCAGGGAGTGCATTTCCTGCAGGGGTACTGGATCAGCCGGCCGCTGTCGCTGGCGGCGCTGGTGGCCGCGCACGATGAACCCGCGAATTATTTCACAACGCGTTAAGTCTCACTTATGATGCGGGAACAGAAGTCGGCCACGGGGGCCGGCTATGACAGGGTATTTTGCCGCCTATGTATGCGCGACTTTTTCTGCTTCTGCTTGCTCTGTTTAGCCTGAGCGCTAAAGCGCAATCCATTCAGGAAAGCGTCGCCTTCGCGATTATCGGCGAACCCAAATACGCCGCCGGTTTCAGCCATTTTGATTATGTTAATCCACAGGCGCCGAAAGGCGGCACCCTCACCCTGGCGGCAATCGGCACCTTTGACAACTTCAACCGCTACGCGCTGCGCGGCAATCCCGCGGTACGCACTGAGTCGCTCTACGATACCCTGTTCACCACCTCGGATGATGAGCCCGGCAGCTACTATCCGCTGATTGCCGAGCGGGCGCGCTACGCCGGGGACTATTCATGGATGGAGATCGCCCTCAACCCGCGCGCCCGTTTTCACGACGGCACGCCAATCACCGCCCGCGATGTCGCTTTTACCTTCAATAAGTTTATGACCGAAGGGGTGCCGCAGTTCCGCCTCTTTTATAAAGGCACCACCGTGAAGGCCATCGCGCCGTTGACCGTGCGTATCGACCTCGGCCAGCCCGGTAAAGAGAACATGCTGAGCCTGCTGAGCCTGCCGGTGATGCCCGAGGCGTTCTGGCGTCATCACAAACTCAGCGACCCGCTGTCAAAGCCGCCGCTGGCCAGCGGGCCCTACCGCATCAGCGCCTGGCGGATGGGACAGTATATTACCTATTCCCGGGTCGCCGACTACTGGGCGGCCGACCTGCCGGTCAACCGCGGTCGCTGGAACTTCGATACGCTGCGCTATGACTATTATCTTGACGACAACGTCGCTTTCGAAGCCTTTAAAGCCGGGGCCGTCGACCGCCGGGAAGAGACGGTCGCCAAAAACTGGGCCACCCGCTACGTCGGCCGCAACTTCAGCCGCGGCTACATCATTAAAGAGGAGTATGCCAACACCTCGGCGCAGGATACCCAGTGGCTGGCGTTCAATATTCAGCGCCCGGTATTCGCCGATCGCCGGGTGCGGGAGGCCATTACCCTGGCGTTTGATTTTGAATGGATGAACAAGGCGCTGTTTTACAGCGCGTATCAGCGCGCCAACAGCTATTTCCAGAACACCGAATATGCCGCCCGCAGCCTGCCCGACGCGGCCGAGCTGGCCCTGCTGACGCCGATGAAAAACGAACTGCCCCCCGAGCTCTTCAGCCAGGTTTACCAGCCGCCGGTCTCCCGCGGCGATGGCTTCGACCGCGCCAACTTACTCAAAGCCGACGCCCTGCTTAACGCGGCGGGCTGGACGGTGAAGAACCAGCGCCGGGTTAACGCCGCCACCGGCAAGCCGCTGCGTTTTGAACTGCTGATGCCGGCCGGAAGCAATGACCGCTGGGTGCTGCCGTTTCAGCACAACCTGCAGCGCCTGGGGATCGTCATGGATATTCGTCAGGTGGATAACTCGCAGTACAGCAACCGCCGCCGCAGCCGCGATTACGACATGATGCCGAGCCTGTGGCGCGCCATGCCCTGGCCGGGGACTGACCTGCAAATCTCCTGGGCGTCGGACTATATTCACTCCAGCTACAACGCGCCGGGGGTGCAAAGTCCGGTGGTGGATAAACTGATTGCGCAGATCCTGCAGTGGCAGGGTAATAAGCAGAAGCTGATCCCCCTTGGCCGGGCGCTGGACCGCGTCCTCACCTGGAACCACTACATGTTGCCGATGTGGTATATGGCGCAGGACCGCACCGCGTGGTGGAATAAATTCTCGTTCCCCCAAACCCGCCCCATTTATTCGTCCGGCCTTGATACCTGGTGGTATGACGCGAACAAAGCGGCCACCCTCCCCGCGGACAGACGCTAAGGACATACCATGGGCAGCTACCTGATCCGCCGTTTGCTGTTAGTGATCCCCACCCTGTGGGCCATCATTACCATTAACTTTTTTATTGTACAGATCGCTCCCGGCGGCCCGGTCGACCAGGCCATCGCCGCCATCGAATTTGGTCAGCACGGCGGAATGCCAGGCGCCGGCGACGGCGGGATGGGCGCCAGCCATGCCCGCACCGGCGCCGGCAATATCAGCGAGGGTCACTATCGCGGGGGGCGCGGCCTCGATCCGGAAGTCATCGCCGAGATAACCCACCGCTACGGCTTCGACAAACCGCTGCACGAACGCTACCTGAAGATGCTGGGCGATTATCTGCGCTTTGATTTTGGCGACAGCCTGTTTCGCAGCGCCTCCGTGCTGCAGCTGATTAAAGACAGCCTGCCGGTCTCGGTGAGCCTCGGACTGTGGAGCACGCTGATCATCTATCTGGTCTCCATTCCGCTGGGCATCCGCAAAGCCGTCAGCAACGGCAGCCGCTTTGACATCTGGAGCAGTACGCTGATTATCATTGGCTATGCGATCCCCGCCTTTCTGTTCGCCATCCTGCTGATCGTGATTTTCGCCGGCGGCAGCTATTTCGACCTCTTCCCGCTGCGCGGTCTGGTCTCGCCAAACTTCGACACCCTCCCGTGGTATGAAAAGATCCTCGACTATCTGTGGCACATCACCCTGCCGGTGCTGGCGACGGTGATCGGCGGCTTTGCCGCCCTGACCATGCTGACTAAAAACAGCTTCCTTGACGAGATCCGCAAACAGTATGTGGTCACCGCCCGCGCCAAAGGCGTCGGTGAGAAACAGATCCTCTGGGGCCACGTGTTCCGCAACGCCATGCTGCTGGTGATCGCCGGTTTCCCGGCCACCTTTATCAGTATGTTCTTTACCGGCTCGCTGCTGATCGAAGTGATGTTCTCCCTGAATGGTCTGGGGCTGCTGGGCTATGAAGCGACGGTCTCCCGCGACTATCCGGTGATGTTCGGCACGCTCTATATTTTCACCCTGATCGGCCTGCTGCTGAATATCGTCAGCGATATCAGCTATACGCTGGTCGACCCGCGTATTGATTTTGAGGGCCGCTAATGTCGTTCTTCAGTCCCGTTAATCAGGCCCGCTGGGCGCGCTTTCGCCACAACCGTCGCGGTTACTGGTCGCTGTGGCTGTTTTTAATCCTCTTCCTCTGCAGCCTGGGGGCTGAGCTGCTGGCCAACGATCGGCCACTGCTGGTGCAGTACCGGGGCCAGCTGTACGTCCCGGTGTTAAAAAACTATACCGAGCAGACCTTCGGCGGCGCATTCGCCACCGCCGCCGACTATCAGGATCCCTGGCTGCAGCAGCAGCTGGCCCGCCACGGCTGGGCGCTTTGGCCGCCGGTGCGCTTCGGCGCGACGACGATCAATTTTGCCAGCACGGTTCCTTTTCCATCGCCGCCCTCGGCCAGCAACTGGCTCGGCACCGACGCCAACGGCGGCGATGTGCTGGCGCGGATCCTTTATGGGACGCGCATCTCGGTACTGTTTGGTCTGCTGCTGACGCTGTTCTCCAGCGTGCTGGGGGTGCTGGCCGGTGCGATACAAGGATATTACGGCGGTAAAATCGACCTCTGGGGGCAGCGTTTTATCGAAGTCTGGTCCGGTATGCCGACGCTGTTTCTGATCATCCTGCTCTCCAGCGTCGTGCAGCCGGGCTTCTGGTGGCTGCTGGCGATCACTGTCCTGTTTGGCTGGATGACGCTGGTGGGCGTGGTGCGCGCTGAATTTCTCCGCACCCGCAACTACGACTACATCCGGGCGGCGCAGGCGTTAGGGGTCAGCGACCGGCAGATCATCCTGCGGCATATGCTGCCCAACGCGATGGTGGCGACCCTCACCTTCCTGCCGTTTATTCTCTGCAGCTCTATTACCACCCTGACGTCGCTGGATTTTCTCGGCTTCGGCCTGCCGCTCGGCTCGCCCTCCCTCGGCGAGCTGCTCCTGCAGGGCAAAAACAACCTGCAGGCACCCTGGCTGGGCATTGCCGCGTTTCTCTCTGTCGCCGTGCTGCTGACGCTGCTGATTTTCATCGGTGAAGCGGTGCGCGACGCCTTTGACCCCAGTAAGGCGGTGTAATATGACCCACCCGCTGTTAGCTATCGACAATCTCTCTATCGCCTTTCGCCAGCAGGGGGAGACGCAGACCGTCGTGCATAATCTGTCGCTCGAGGTGGCGGCCGGCGAAACGCTGGCCCTGGTGGGGGAATCCGGCTCCGGTAAGAGCATCTCCGCCCTGTCGGTGCTGCGGCTGCTCCCTACCCCGCCGGCCAGCTACCCCAGCGGCGATATCCGTTTTCATGGCCAGTCGCTGCTGCATGCGGATGAGGCGACCCTGCGCGGCGTGCGCGGCAACCGGATCGCGATGATCTTTCAGGAGCCGATGGTGTCGCTCAATCCCCTGCATACCCTGGAAAAACAGCTCTACGAGGTGCTATCGTTACACCGGGGAATGCGCAAAGAGGCGGCGCGCGGAGAGATCCTCGACTGCCTGGAGCGCGTCGGGATCCGTCAGGCGCCGCAGCAGCTGGCGGACTATCCGCACCAGCTCTCGGGCGGCGAGCGCCAGCGGGTGATGATCGCCATGGCGCTGCTGACGCGCCCGGAGCTGTTGATCGCCGACGAGCCGACCACCGCCCTCGATGTGTCAGTGCAGGCGCAAATTCTGCAGCTGCTGCGCGAGCTAAAGCGGGAGCTGAACATGGGGATGCTGTTTATCACCCATAACCTGAGCATCGTCCGCCAGCTGGCTGACCGGGTGGCGGTGATGCAGAACGGCCGCTGCGTGGAGCACAATCACTGTCGGGCGCTGTTTAGCGCGCCGGCCCATCCTTACACCCAACGCCTGCTGGATAGCGAACCGGACGGCGAGCCGGTGCCGCTGGCCGCCGATGCCCCGGTGCTGCTGCAGGCGGAGGAGTTACAGGTGGCGTTCCCCATTCGTCGGGGGATCCTGCGTCGGGTGGTCGATCACCATCGGGTGGTCAATGATCTCCATTTCCAGCTACGGGCCGGCGAGACGCTGGGTCTGGTGGGAGAATCGGGTTCCGGCAAAAGCACGACCGGTCTGGCGCTGCTGCGCCTGATCCCCTCCGAGGGCAAGATAACCTTTGCCGGCCAGCCGATTCAGGGACGCGGTCGCCGACAGCTGCTGCCGCTGCGCCGACAGATGCAGGTGGTTTTTCAGGATCCGAACTCGTCGCTCAATCCGCGCCTGACGGCGCAGCAGATCATTGAGGAGGGCCTGCGCGTCCACCAGCCGACGCTGACGGCGGCTGAACGCGAACAGGCGGTGATCCTTGCCATGCAGGAGGTCGGCCTCGACCCGACCAGCCGCCAGCGCTACCCGGCGGCGTTCTCCGGCGGCCAGCGCCAGCGTATCGCCATCGCCAGAGCGTTAATCGTCAAGCCGCAGCTGATCGTCCTCGACGAGCCGACTTCCTCGCTGGATAAAACCGTTCAGGCGCAGATCCTGAATCTGCTGAAAGCGTTACAGCTGAAGCATCAGCTGGCCTATATTTTTATCAGCCATGATTTAGGCGTGGTGCGCGCGCTGTGTCACCAGGTGATGGTGCTGCGGCAGGGAGTGGTGGTCGAGCAGGGCGAGTGCCAGTCCGTCTTCAGCGCGCCCCGGCATGAGTATACCCGCCAGCTGCTGGCGCTAAGCTGACGGTCAGAAAGGGTTATTGCCGGAGAAGGGCTCGGCGATCGCCACGCCAAAGTTTTTCAGACGACAGGTGGCGGCAAACTCATCCTGCAGATTAACGAACAGACAGGGCTCGCCTTCGCACTCAAGAACGGAACAGTCGACTTCGATGTCGCTTAACGCCTGGCTGAGCTTATGCATCACCGGCCAGGCTTTTTCACCGTCCGGACTCAGCAGCTTCAGGGCGACGAGACTGTTTTCGTTCTGCGCGCCGTTTTGCGGAATCGGTTCAACTCTGGAACCCGCAAAACCGGCCAGCCAGCGATAGCTCTGCGGCAGACGGTGTACGATAGAGAGTTGTTGTGTATTCACGTGGTTTCCCCGGAAGCAAAAGGCTTCACAATAAATTTACATCAATATTAACACACTGTTGACAAATAGTCCTGCTCAGACGCAGAAAACGTTTACAGCCGCGGCGGCCCAGGGTTAAGCGCTTATATTCCAGCGTGTTATTTTTTAACCCGGCAAGCCGATTGGCGCTATATGTACCCGTTTCTGTGATCCAAAACAACTTTTTTATCGCAACAATGCGACTTTTTACACTAATTGATTTTACATAAAGGAAACAAATCGCAGAACCCTGAAGCCCATTGCGGTTGACGTGCATCAAGAAAGGGGCGATTTCGCCCCTGAAAATGTGACCTAGCGTGCGATTTTTCGCCGGCGGGAAGCGTAAAGGGAGAAGAAAATAGAGCTGGTGGCGCAGAAGGCGATGGAGATCAGCATCGGCCAGGCGGTGGTAAAGGTGGCCATCGACAGCAGCGCGCCGATAATCGCCCCGATACCAAAGCGGAAAGTCCCCGCCAGCGACGAAGCGGTGCCCGCCATATGCGGAAACTCATCGAGGATCACCGCCATAGCGTTCGACGACACCATCGATACGCAGCCAACGAAGGCCGCCACGCCGATGACCAGCGACCAGAAGCCGACGTCGAGCAGCGCGCAAACCACCATCCACACCGCCATGGCAAACTGGATCCACAGCCCGGCGCGGAACATGCGCAACGCTCCTACCCGCCGCACAAACCGGCTGTTGAACATGGTCATCAGGAACAGAAAGACAATGTTCAGCGCAAAATAGTAGCCAAAGTGCTGAGGCGCGACGTGGTTAATATTGATATAGACGAAAGGCCCGGCGCTAAGAAAAGAGAACATGCCCGCGAAGCTGAAGCCGCTCGCCAGCATATAGCTCAGGACCCGCTTATGGCGGAACAGGGTGGCAAAGTTACCCATCGTGGTGCGCAGGTGGAACGGCTGACGCCTTTCAGCCGGCAGCGTTTCGCGGATAAACAGGCCGATCATCAGCGACGCCAGCAGGGCCGCCAGGGCGAGGATCCAGAAGATGGCATGCCAGCTGAACCAGACCAGCACCGCCCCGCCGACCATCGGCGCCACCAGCGGCGCAATGGTCGTCACCAGCATGACAAACGACATCATCCGCGAAAACTCATCTTTCGGATAGATATCGCGCATCAGGGCGTTGATCACCACGCTGGCCGCCGCGGCCGCCAGACCGTGGAAGAAGCGCATGGCGATCAGCATCTCGATGGTCTGCGACAGGGCGCAGGCCACCGCCGCCGCGGCGAAGACCAGCGTTCCGCCGAGGATCACCGGCTTGCGGCCGAGGCTGTCAGCCATCGGACCGTACAACAGCTGCCCCAGCGCAAAGCCGAGGATATAGGTGCTGAGGGTCATCTGCGCGCTGCCGTCCGGCACGTGGTACTGGGCAGCGATCACCGGCAGGGCCGGGAGATACATATCGATCGACAGCGGCATCAGCATGGCCAGCAGGCCAAGGATAAAGACAATCCCCAGAGACGAATTTTGCTTCAGCGTCACGTTTTGCTCCGTGGCTGCGGGGCGCCCACGCTGGCGATTTCCGCTTCCGTCAGCGGACGATATTCACCCGGCGCCAGAGATTCATCCAGCAGGATGTCGCCGATGCGTTCCCGATGCAGGCCAACCACGTGGTTGCCCACGGCGGCGAACATGCGTTTCACCTGATGGTAGCGGCCTTCGCTAATGGTGAGGCGCACTTCGGTCGGAGTGATAACTTCCAGCACCGCCGGTTTGGTGAGATCTTTTTCGTTATGCAGCTGGACGCCTTTGGCAAACAGCTCCGCGGTCCCTTCCGCCAGCGGGCTTTCCAGCGCCACCAGATAGGTTTTTTCACAGTGGTGTCGCGGCGAGGTAATGCGGTGCGACCATTGGCCGTCATCGGTCATCAGCACCAGTCCGGTGGTGTCGATATCCAGCCGACCGGCGGCATGCAGCTTATGCGCCACCGGCTCGTCGAGGAAATAGAGGATAGTCGGATGATCGGGATCGTCGGTGGAACAGACGTACCCCTGCGGCTTGTTGAGCATAAAATAGCGCGGGCCGTTCTGCTGGGTCAGCGTGTTCCCGTCATACTCCACCTCGTGCTCCGGCTGAAGCTTAAAGGAAGCATCTTTTACAATGTCGCCGTCCACGGTAACGCGGCTGCCGCGGATTTCACGCCCGGCAATAGCCCGGCTGACGCCAAGCTGCTGAGCGATAAACTTATCAAGTCGCATGAGATTTTTTTAGCCTGTCAAAGTGCTGGAGCGGGCAAATCGCCCGAAAAAGAAGAAATTCACTGGCTAGTATAACGGGCTCTTAACACCACTCAAGGGAAAAGATTCATGGCATACTATTCGCGAGTTAATTAGCCCCGTGAATTCATGACTTTTACATTACGTCCCTACCAACAAGAAGCCGTCGATGCCACCCTCGCCTGGTTTCGTCGCCATACCGAGCCGGCGGCGATTGTCCTGCCCACCGGCGCGGGCAAAAGCCTGGTGATCGCCGAGCTTGCCCGACTGGCCCGCGGCCGCGTGCTGGTGCTGGCCCACGTCAAAGAGTTGGTGGCGCAGAATCATGCTAAATACTGCGCCCTTGGCCTCGAGGCGGATATCTTTGCCGCCGGACTGCAGCGTAAAGAGAGCCACGGCAAAGTGGTGTTCGGCAGCGTGCAGTCGGTGGCGCGTAATCTGGCGCAATTTCGCAGCGAGTTTTCGCTGCTGATCGTCGATGAATGCCACCGCATCAGCGATGATGACGACAGCCAGTATCAGCAGATCATCAGTCACCTGCGGCAGGTCAACCCGCAGCTCCGGCTGCTCGGCCTGACGGCGACCCCGTTTCGCCTCGGCAAGGGGTGGATCTATCAGTTCCACTACCACGGGATGGTGCTCGGCGATGAAAAAGCGCTGTTCCGCGACTGCATCTATGAGCTGCCGCTGCGCTATATGATTAAGCACGGCTACCTGACGCCGCCGGAACGCCTCGATATGCCGGTGGTACAGTACGATTTCAGCCGCCTGCAGGCGCAAAGCAACGGCCTGTTCAGCGAAGCCGATCTCAACCATGAGCTGAAAAAACAGCAGCGTATCACCCCACATATCGTCAGCCAGATCGTGGAGTTCGCCGAAAGCCGCAAAGGGGTGATGATCTTCGCCGCCACCGTGGAGCACGCCCGGGAAGTGACAGGCCTGCTGCCGGCAGGCCAGGCGGCGCTGATCACCGGGGAAACCCCGGGTCCGGAGCGAGATCGCATCATCGAGGCGTTTAAAGCGCAGGCGTATCGCTATCTGGTGAACGTCGCGGTGCTGACCACCGGCTTCGACGCCCCGCACGTCGACCTGATCGCCATCCTCCGCCCCACCGAGTCGGTGAGTCTTTACCAACAGATCGTTGGCCGCGGCCTGCGCCTGGCGCCGGGAAAAACCGACTGCCTGATCCTCGACTACGCCGGCAACCCGCACGACCTGTACGCCCCGGAAGTGGGAACGCCGAAGGGTAAAAGCGACAACGTGCCGGTGCAGGTCTTCTGCCCGGCCTGCGGCTTCGCCAATACCTTCTGGGGCAAAACCACCGCCGACGGCACCTTGATTGAGCATTTTGGCCGCCGCTGCCAGGGGTGGTTCGAAGATGACGACGGCCACCGCGAACAGTGCGACTTCCGCTTTCGTTTCAAAAACTGCCCGCAGTGCAACGCGGAAAACGATATCGCCGCCCGCCGCTGCCGGGAGTGCGACACCATTCTGGTTGACCCGGACGACATGCTGAAGGCGGCGCTGAAGCTGAAGGACGCGCTGGTGCTGCGCTGCAGCGGCATGGCCCTGCAGCACGGTAGCGACGAGAAAGGCCCGTGGCTGAAAATCACCTACTACGATGAGGACGGCGCCGACGTCAGTGAGCGCTTCCGTCTGCAAACGCCCGCCCAGCGTACCGCCTTTGAGCAGTTGTTTATCCGCCCGCATACCCGCACGCCGGGCGTGCCGCTGCGCTGGATAACGCCGGCGGATATCGTGGCCCAGCAGACGCTGCTGCGCCATCCGGACTTTGTCGTCGCCCGCATGAAAGGCCAGTACTGGCAGGTGCGGGAAAAAGTGTTCGATTATCAGGGGCGTTTTCGCCGCGCCAACGAGCTGCGTTAATCACCCGAAAGCTGAGGTTTTGATTGCCCGGGTGTCGTTTGGCGGCTATAATGCCGCCCGCTTTTGCATTCGCAAAGCAGATAATCCGCCTGTTGCTGGGTCGCCTGTAGCAGGCTTTATATATAGAGAGACATCAATGTTTACTATCAACGCAGAAGTACGTAAAGAGCAGGGTAAGGGTGCGAGCCGCCGCCTGCGCGCAGCTAACAAGTTCCCGGCAATCATCTACGGTGGCGAAGCTGCTCCGGTTGCTATCGAACTGGACCACGACAAAGTATGGAACATGCAGGACAAAGCTGAGTTTTACGGCGAAGTTCTGACCGTCGTGGTTGATGGCAAAGAAGAAAAAGTCAAAGTTCAGGCTGTTCAGCGCCACGCGTTCAAGCCGAAACTGACTCACATCGACTTCGTTCGCGCATAATCGCCGATAGCAAGTTGTATGGCAAGCGCCCCGGGGTCTTCGGCTCCGGGGCGTTTTGTTATCCGCGCCGCCAAAGCGCCGGCGCCTCGTCCACGATGTCGCTCAGCATCCGATGCTTATTCATTCCGGGCAGCCAGAGCATCACCATGGTGACGTTCAGCCCCTGACTGCCGACCTCCGTCGCGATTTCACTGACTCCCCGCCACTCGCCTGGCCGCAAATGGTCCGGTAAAAACCCCCAGCCCCTCCCCTGCTCCATCGCATGGCGCAGCAGGGTAATTTCGTTCATATACAGCGTATGGCCGGAGATCTGCAGCCGGCGGGCAATCTGATCGTCGCTGCGCCGGTGCATCACCAGCTGCGGCGTCAACGAGAGATTCAGCAGCGTCAGCGGCCGCGCGGCATCCCGGAACAGGCGGTCCGCCGCGTAGAAACGCAGATCCACCGTGCCGAGCGCCCGCCACTCCATTTCGCTGCCCAGCGTGCGGTTGTTGGCCTGGCACATCGCCATATCCGCCACGCCATCGCTCAGCGCCTGCTCGGCTTCGCGCCGCGAGGCGCTCCAGCAGCTTAACCGGATCTGCCGCCGGGCCAGCGTATCGGCCAGCGCGCAGAGAAAATTACGTGGGATAAAGGGATCGTACACCAGACGCAGCGCCTGCCCGGCGGTTTGCGGCAGCGTTTGCGCAAAAGACTCGAAAGCCTGCGCCTGGCGCAACAGCAGATGCGCCTGACGAAAAAGCTGCTCCCCTTCGGCGGTTAAGGTCAGGGTACGCCCTTCCCGGCTGAACAGCCGATAGCCCAGCGCATCTTCCAGATAGTCCAGCAGATCGCGCAGCGTGGTTCGGTCTTTACCTAACCGAATGGCCGCCCGCGACAGGCTACCGGTCTCGGCGATGGTGGCGAATGCTTCAATCTGCGCGAAAGAATACTGCAGGGTTTTCATCCTTCTCTCCCTTGCGGGGGAAAATCCCCCCTTTACTGATTTTAGCCGCCGCGCACCGATTTATATACTGCGATGCGAATCTATGGCAAACGAGGAAAGGATGATGATAAGAAAACCACTGGCCCTGGCGTTAATCCTGGCGGCGCTGCCGGCCGCGGCAATGGCACAACGCTGCGGCGACCTGACGCTGGATGTCTGCCCAACGCCTTACGACCAAACGCTACCCGCCGCCAAAGATATGCTCAGCTGGGATCAGACTTCACGCGTGATTGGCTTTCGAAATGACTATCGCAACTATGCCGGCGATGTTTTCCGCCACGGCGCCTCGGCGCCGCTGGAACGCGCTGAAAAACAATTGACCGATGCCCGCTATACCCTCAACGGCCACACCTGGACCCTGCAGGATTACCTGAAGCGCGAGAACGTCAGCGGTATGCTGGTGCTGAAAGACGGCAAAGTCGCCTGGAAATATCTTGGCGACGGCAACACCGATACCACCCTGTGGACCTCACGCTCGGTGGGAAAATCGGTGGTCTCGACGATGGTGGGCATCGCCATTCAACAGGGTAAGATCCACTCCCTCGATGATCTGATTACCGTTTATGAACCCGAACTGAAAGGCACCGCCTGGGACGGCGTGACGCTGAAGCAGTTGATGCAGCACACCAGCGGTGTGGAATGGAATGAAGACTACACCGACCCGCAGTCGCACTTCGCCCGCCTGACCCAGTGCGAGGCGCAGCCCGGGGCCTATGCCTGCGTGCGCAAGATCGTCACCGGCCTGGCGCGCAAACATCCGGCGGGCGAGCAGTGGTCCTACTCTTCCGGCGGCGCCTGGCTGCTGGGCGATATCCTGGAGCGCGCCACCGGCATGTCGCTGGCCGCCTGGCTTGAGCAGTCGCTGTGGCGGCCCGCCGGGATGGCCCACGACGGCGTATGGCATGCTTATCAGCAAGGGAAGCACGATGTCGGCGCCCACGGCTTTAACGCCACCCTTGAAGACTGGGGCCGCTTCGGCGAATTCGTCGCCCGCGATGGTCGGTTAAGCAACGGCAAACAGCTGGTGCCGGCGGGCTGGTTCGATCAGGCCGCAAGCTGGACCACTGCGCTGAACTCGGTCTCGGCGGCGCATCCGCAAGGTATCTACGGCTATCAGTGGTGGAATAACGCCATTCCGGCGAATGCGCAAAACGTCCAGCCGACGCCGCAGGAAGGGCTGAAAGACTCGCTGTGGGCGCTGGGGATCTACGGCCAGGTGATCATGGTGAACCGTGCGGAACACCTGGTGATCGTCCAGTGGTCGACCTGGCCGCAGGCGGAACCTTCCTTTAACGCCCAGCCGCTGGAAGCGGCGCTGATGTACAGCGCCATTGCCCGCGAGCTGCGTTAACCCTCCCTGCTCCTTGCCGCTCAGCCGGCGAGGAGCGTGTCGGCATTCAGCGCCAGGTGCTGCAGCAGGATAATGGTTTTGGCATCCATGATCTCGCCATCGCGAATGGCCTGCAGCGCCCGCGCCAGGGGCCACTCCAGCACTTCAATGTCCTCACCTTCCGCCGCCAGCCCGCCGCCGTCTCCCTGCCGGTCATCGGCCTGATATTCGGCGATAAAAAAGTAGAGTTTTTCGGTGACAGAGCTGGGGCTCATAAAGACGGTGAAGAGGGGCTCGATGCGCGTCACCCGAAAGCCGGTCTCTTCTTCCGCTTCGGCAACGATCCGCGCCTCCGGCGAGGCGTTATCCAACAGCCCTGCCGCCGCTTCAATGAGATATCCGTCGTGACCGTGAGTAAACACCGGAAAACGGAACTGACGGGTCAGGACCACCGTCCGCTTTTCCCGGTTGTAGAGTAAAATGACCGCGCCGTTGCCGCGATCGTAGGCCTCGCGGCTCTGCTCCTGCCAGCGTCCGTCCCGGCGCTGCAGTTCAAAGGTATATTTTTTCAGCGTGTACCAGTTATCAGAGAGCAGCGTCTCGCGAACGTGTCGGACGTGCGGTGCGTGAGTTTGCATGTTATATCCCCTTTCAGATGACAGCAGGCACCATAACATGCATAATCGTGCATAAACAAGATCACTCGTGAAGGAAAAATCATGCTCGCCAGTCAACGAAAACAGCAAATCCTGCAGATCCTTGCGGAGGAAAAACAGGTGATGTCCGGGGAGCTGAGCCAACGGTTTAACGTCTCTGAGGACTCCATTCGCCGCGATCTGCGCGAGCTGGCGGCGGAAGGAAAACTGCAGCGAGTCCACGGCGGGGCGCTGCCGGTCTCTGCCGCCATCGCCCCTATTGAAACACGCAAAAGCGTGCAAATCGCCTCCAAACAGGCGGTGGCGCGCGCTGCCGCCGGCCTGATCCAGCCTGGACAGGTGGTGATTGTCGATGGCGGCACCACGACCGCGACGATGATCGGCTTATTACCCGCCGACCTCAGTTGCACGGTGGTCACTCACAGCCCCGGCATCGCCGTGGCGCTGGTCGATCACCCGCGAATCGAGGTGATCCTGCTCGGCGGCAAAGTGTTTAAGCATTCGGTTGTCGCCGTCGGCCCTGAAACGCTGGAAGCAATGGCGCGGATCAACGCCGATGTGTTCTTTATGGGGGTGACCGGCGTCCACCCGCGAGCGGGTTTTACCACCGGTGATTATGAAGAGGCAGGCATCAAGCGCGCGCTGGCGGCCAGGGCCGCGGAAACCGTGGTGATGGCCTCCCGGGAAAAGCTCAACGCCGCGTCGGCCTTTGCCATCGGCGAGCTGAACCTCGCCAGTACGCTTATCGTCGATGGGGAGCCCGACGCCGCGCTGCGCCAGCGGCTGGTGCAGAGCGGCGTGGAGATCGTCCCCGTTCAGCGGTCGCGCTGACGGGGCGTGGCGCTTAGTTGCCGCCGGACGTCCGGCGCTGCAGCTGGTCGCGCAGGTTCGGCGGGGTGCCCTTAATGGTCAGGGTATCGGTGGCGGGATCCCAGAATACGCGTTCGCCCAGCAGCATCGCGTCGAAGTTAATGGTCAAACCGCCGCCGCTGCCGGCAAACTTGGTCAGCTGACGTAAGGTGCTGCGATCCGCCGGGAAGCTCTCTTCCAGCTCGTAGCCCTGCTCGGCGGTGAATTCCTGGAAGCTCTTTTCGCTGACGCCGGCGAGCTCTTTGGACAGCGACTCCAGCTCAATCTCTTCCCCGGCCTGCAGCTGTTCATTGCAGTAAGCATAGACCTGCTGACGCACATTCTGTCGCTCGGATTTATCAAGCTGCGCGTCGGCGGCAAAGTCATCCACCGCCTGCAGCAGGCCGCGGTTCTGCGCTTTGGCGTTGAGACCTTCGCTGGCGCCGAGGAAATCCATGAAGAAATCGGCCACTTTGCGCCCCACCCGCCCTTTCAGGAAGGTCAGGTAGCGGGTCGACTCCGGGTTGGTTTCCCACTCGGTCAGATCGATGCGCGCGACGATATCGGCATGGTTAATATCCAGATAATGGGTCGAGCGGATATCCAGCTCTTCGTTGACGCGCATGCTGCTCAGGTTATTGAGCACCGCCACCAGCAGATACTCGACCGCCAGGTAACGATACTGACAGAAGAGGACAATGCCCCCTTCGGCGAACGGGTATTTCGCCAGCTCATCGCGCAGGCGGCCGGTCGCCGCACGGCTGAACGCCAGAAACTCCTCTTCCCCCTGACGCTGCAGGCGCAGCGCCTGCGCCAGTTCGCTCTCTTCATTGAACAAGCCATAGGCTTTGCTTTTGGCGCTATAAACCCGGTGCAGTTCAGCCATCATCTCGACGACCGTCGCATTCGGCTCCAGCAGTGACTCGCGCAGCACCAGCTCCAGATTTTGTTCATCACGTTTGATTAACTGATGCAGGGCAATCTGGTCGATATCCAGACTCATGTTAAACTCTCCTTTTAGACCGGGCGGTATTCAACCACCGCCGGGTTGCCGACGCAACTGGCGCCACACATTTCGACGTCATGACTGACGATTGGTGCGCTTTTGCGCCGCGGCGAAAAAATGCGGAAAAAAAGCTGCTGCTACGGTAATATGTTGCCCTTTCACGAACAAACAGATTTTGAGTTTATGCCGCAAATTTCCCGCTATAGCGATCAACAGGTCGAACAGTTGCTCAGCGAGCTGACGAACGTCCTGGAATCACACAAAGCCCCGGTTGACCTTTCACTGATGGTGTTAGGCAATATGGTGACCAACCTGATCAACAGTAGCGTCGCGCCGGCGCAGCGTCAGGCCATCGCCCGTTCTTTCGCGCAGGCTTTGCAATCTTCGATTAACGACGATCCAGCGCATTAAGGATAACAGCAACAGTATATGGTGACTCTACGTCAGCCCTACCGAGAAAAAGTCTCCCAGATGGTTAGCTGGGGGCACTGGTTCGCCCTGTTCAACATGTTGTTGGCCATGGTGCTCGGCAGCCGCTACCTTTTTGTCGCCGACTGGCCGACGACGCTTGCCGGACGACTCTTTTCGTACGTCAGTCTCGTCGGGCACTTCAGCTTCCTGGTGTTTACCAGCTATGTGCTGATCCTCTTTCCGTTGACCTTTATCGTGGTCTCGCAGCGCCTGATGCGCTTCCTGTCGGTGATCCTTGCCACCGCCGGGATGACGCTGCTGCTGATAGACAGCGAGGTCTTTACCCGCTTTCATCTTCATTTAAACCCGGTGGTCTGGGAGCTGGTCATCAACCCTGACCAGAATGAGATGGCGCGCGACTGGCAGCTGATGTTTATCAGCGTCCCGGTCATCTTTTTGATTGAAATGCTCTTCGCCACCTGGAGCTGGCAAAAGCTGCGCAGCCTGACGCGTCGCCGCCATTATGCCCGCCCGGTCGCCTGGTTCTTCTTTTTGTCGTTCATCAGCAGCCACCTGGTCTATATCTGGGCGGATGCCAATTTTTATCGCCCGATCACCATGCAGCGAGCGAATCTACCGCTTTCTTATCCGATGACCGCCCGACGTTTCCTTGAGAAACATGGCCTGCTCGACGCCCAGGATTATCAGCGTCGCCTGGTGGAGCAAGGGGCGCCGGAGGCGGTATCGGTCCAGTATCCGCTCAGTAACCTGCGCTACCGCGACCTCGGTGCGGGCTATAACGTGCTACTGATCACCGTCGACAACCTGAACTACTCGCGGTTTGAAAAAACGATGCCGGCGCTGGCGGCGTTTGCCAAAGAAAACGTGAACTTTACCCAGCATATGAGCTCGGGCAATACCGCCGACAGCGGCCTGTTTGGCCTGTTCTACGGCACTTCGCCAGGCTATATGGACGGTGTCCTCTCGGCGCGTATTCCCGCGGCGCTGATCACCGCTCTCAACCAGCAGGGCTACCAGCTGGGCCTGTTCTCTTCCGATGGGTTTAGCAGCCCGCTGTATCGCCAGGCGCTGCTCTCCGACTTCTCGCTGCCGAGCGCGAAGACCCAGAGCGACGAGCAGACCGCCAATCAGTGGATCGGCTGGCTGGACCGTTACGCGCAGGATGAGAATCGCTGGTTCTCGTGGGTCTCGCTCAATGGCACCACCCTCGACGATACGCAGCAGCAGGGCTTTGTCCGCCGTTATAGCAAGGCGGCAGGCGACGTTGATGCCCAGATCGATCGGGTGCTGACCGCGCTGCGCGAAGCCGGCAAGCTCGATAATACGGTGGTCATTATCACCGGCGGCCACGGCAAGCCGCTTAACGTCAAACACGACCCGTTCGACTGGTCGCGCGAGCAGCTGCAGGTGCCGCTGGTTATTCACTGGCCGGGCACGCCGGCCCAGGAAATTGCCACCCTGACCGATAACAAAGATGTGATGACCACGCTGATGCAGCGCCTGCTTCACGTGTCGACGCCGGCCAATGAGTATTCGCAGGGGGAAGATCTGTTCAGCGCCGCGCGGCGTCGGAACTGGGTCACCGCGGCCAACGGCGATACGCTGGCGATTACCACCCCGGCTATCACCGTGGTCCTCAACCATAACGGCACCTATACCACCTGGAGCCGCGACGGTGAGAAAATCAAAGATCAGAAACCGCAGCTCAGCCTGTTGCTGCAGGTCCTGACCGATGAAAAACGCTTTATCGCTAACTGATTGATTAATTATGAATCAATCGCGCGCGACCCGCTTGCATTCGCCTGGGGAACGGGTAATATTGTTCCCCACGCGTCGGCACGTAGCGCAGCCTGGTAGCGCACCGTCATGGGGTGTCGGGGGTCGGAGGTTCAAATCCTCTCGTGCCGACCAAAAATCCCTGAGAAACCAGCCTTTTAAGGCTGGTTTTTTTATGCCCCTCTTTTACGCCTGTTCCCCCCAGCTCGTTGAATTTGTGCCCTTTCCGCGCCACAGCGTATAGAGTACGACTATCCTGATGGTAAATTACGTCGTAGCATCTATTATTCGACCGTATGACTCATAAGCAGGAGCGGATGACATGAGAGTTAATGGACTTACCAAAGGATTTTTCATCCTTATCGTCTTCATTGTAACCCTGGCCTTTTTTGATGTTCTCTCACCCTATTATTCCGCCATCCTCTGGGCCGCCATCCTCGCGGTGATTTTCAATCCGGTCAAAAACAAGATGCGCCCCCGCCTCGGCGAACGTAACGGCCTTGCGGCGCTGATGACCATCGTCATTATCTGCCTTATCGTGTTCACGCCGCTGGCGATTATCCTGTCGTCACTGGCCTACGAGCTGAACGTGGTGTACAGCAAACTGCAGCATAACGATACCCAGTTCCCGACGGTGGTCGCCAGCCTGATCGCCCACCTCCCCGGCTGGGCCAGAAGCTTCCTCGCCGAACATAACCTGGATAGCGCGCAGCAGATCCAGCAGCAGCTCTCCGATGTCGCCCTGAAAGGCGGCCAGTATCTGGCCGGCAGCGCGTTTCTGATTGGTAAAGGCACCTTTGGCTTCACCGTCAGCTTCGGCATTATGCTCTACCTGCTGTTCTTCCTGCTGAAGGATGGCCCTCGCCTGGTGCTGTTGATCCTCGAATCTCTGCCGTTATCCAGCTACGTGAAGCAGCACCTGTTCGCTAAGTTCGCCGCGGTGGCCCGCGCCACGGTAAAAGGCACCGTCGCCGTGGCGCTGGCGCAGGGGGCGCTGGGCGGCTTTGCCTTCTGGATCGCCGGTCTGGACGGCAGCATTCTCTGGGGCGCGCTGATGGCGTTCCTGTCGCTTATCCCGGCGGTAGGCTCGGCCATTATCTGGGTGCCGGCGGCGATTTACCTTTTTGCCACCGGCCAGCTGTGGCAGGGCGCCTTTATTGTCGGCTTCTTTGTCATTGTGATTGGCCTGGTGGACAACATTCTGCGTCCGCTGCTGGTGGGCAAGGATACCAAAATGCCGGACTACCTGATCCTGATCGCCACGCTGGGCGGCATGGAGATCTACGGTATTAACGGCTTTGTTATCGGCCCGCTGATCGCCGCCTTGTTTATCGCCTGCTGGAATTTGCTGTCGGGGCGGGAACACGCTGGCAACACCGATGAAATCGATGAAGAATTTATTGAGGAAGCGAAAAATAGCCGTAATGAATAATTTCACCGGCAGGCCTCTGGCGGCCTGCCAGCGCCCCTGTTGCGCTCTGCGCGGCCGACGTCTTACCAGTAGATAACACTATTCATTTTGCAAAAATTGGTAAATAAATCTTAACATTTAGCAAAGTGATGATAGGCTATCTCTGTCAGGAACGAAAATAAAGGATGATCAACCGTGAAAAAAATCACTACGCTAGCCGTTTCTCTGCTGACCGCCGCCTGCATGTCTGCCGGCGCCCTGGCCGCAGACCAGCCGCTGGAAAAAGTCGCGCCGTTCCCGAAAGCGGAAAAAGGCATGAAGCGTCAGGTTATTCAGCTGCCGCAGCAGCAGGATGAATCGGCGCTGAAGGTTGAGCTGATGATCGGCCAGACGCTGGAAGTTGACTGCAACCACCATCGTCTTGGCGGGGAGCTGGAAAGCAAAACCCTGGAAGGCTGGGGTTATGACTACTATGTTTTTGATAAGCTGAGCGGCCCGGTATCCACCATGATGGCCTGCCCGGACGGCAAGAAAACGAAGAAATTTGTGACTGCCGGCCTCGGCGATGACGCCATGCTGCGCTACAACAGCAAGCTGCCGATCGTCGTCTATACGCCGACCAATGTCGATGTGAAATATCGCATCTGGCGCGCGGAGGAGACTATCGGTAACGCCGAGGTCCGCTAAGGCGCGCCATTAAAACGGCAATAAAAAAACGGCAGCCCGCAGGCTGCCGTTTTTGTCAGAGCGCAATATCCGCTATCGGCTTGCCGCCGCTCAGCGGCTTCAGCTCCGCCTGCGGGGCTTCATCCATCGCCGCGGCTGGCTCATATTTCAGCTCCAGCACTTCACTGGTCCACGCCAGCGCTTTCTCAATCTCCGCCGGGTTGCCATCAAGGCGAATACCGTAGGTCGGGATGATCGCCTTGAGCCTGGCCTGCCATTCCGGCGAATTAACTTTGTCCTTAAACACTTTTTCCATCAGCTGCAGCATGATAGGCGCCGCGGTGGAGGCGCCTGGCGATGCGCCGAGCAGCGCCGCGACGGTGCCTTCGTCATCGCTGACCACTTCGGTGCCCAGGCGGAGCACCCCGCCCTTCTTCGCATCGCGCTTGATGATCTGCACGCGCTGACCGGCCTGCCACAACCGCCAGTCCTCTTTCCGCGCTTCCGGATAGTATTCGCACAGCGCGGCCAGACGATCTTTGTCTTTCTGCATCACCTGGCTAATCAGATATTTCACCAGATCGAAGTTGTCCAGGCCGACGTTGAGCATCGGCAGGATATTCGAGGTATTGGTCGAGGCCAGCAGATCCCACAGCGAACCGTTCTTCAGGAAGCGGGTCGAGAAGGTCGCGAACGGCCCGAACAGCACCACGCGTTTACCGTCGATAATACGGGTATCGATATGCGGCACCGACATCGGCGGCGCGCCCACTTCGGCCTGGCCGTAAACCTTCGCCAGATGGTGGTTTACCACCTCCGGATTTTCGCAGACCAGGAACTGGCCGCCGACCGGGAAGCCCGCATACTCTTTGGCCTGCGGAATGCCGGTTTCCTGCAGCAGGGTCAGCGCCGCACCGCCAGCGCCGATAAAGATAAATTTGGCTTTAATAACCCGCTTCTGACGACGGTTGTCGGCATCCGCGAGGGTGACCGTCCAGCTCTTGTCGGCGTTGCGCTTGAAGCGACGCACCACGGTGCCCAACTGGAGGGAGAAATTATCATGCTTTTGCAGGCTGGCGATCAGCTGGCGGGTGATTTCGCCATAGTTGACGTCGGTTCCCACTTCCGTACGGGTGGCGGCCACTTTTTGCAGCGGGTCGCGACCTTCCATCACCAGCGGCGCCCAGGCTTTGATCTGCTGATGGTCTTCAGAGTAACGAATGCCGCGGAACAGTTCGCTCTGCTGCAGCGCCGCATAGCGCGCGCGCAGGAAGTTGACGTTATCTTCGCCCCACACAAAGCTCATGTGCGGCACGCTGTTAATGAATGATTTTGGTTTGTTCAGGACGCCGCGCGTCACCTGATGCGCCCAGAACTGACGCGAGATGTGGAAGGCTTCGTTGATGTCGACCGCTTTGTCGATATTGATGCCGTTGGCGGTCTGCGGCGTGTAGTTCAGCTCCATCAGCGCCGCGTGGCCGGTCCCCGCATTGTTCCACCCGTTTGAGCTCTCTTCCGCCACGCTGGACATCTGCTCAACCATGGTAATAGACCAGTCTGGCTCAAGCTCCTGCAGCCAGGTTCCCAGTGTGGCGCTCATAATGCCGCCGCCAATCAACAATACATCCGTCTCTTGCTCATGGCGGGTGTTGGTCCGAGTGCTGTTGGGACCAACCGCCTGTGAGCGTGGTACGGCCATCTTTTTATTCATCGGATTTGAGCCTTACTTTACTCGCTGTTTTTATTTAGCGCAGGTGATACGATTCTCACCCCTCACGTTACCACCGAAGCTCAAAAATTTAAATATTGTTTAAATTTTAAGTTCTGTTTTGAGATCCGTTATAAAAATGTTTAATAAATGTATATAGCAAATCACTTTTTGTACTGGTGCGCTGGTAGATTCCGCGCTATCATCCCTGGTTTTGTGACAGACCGCACGGAAGCTGGGTCTGACGCCGCTCCTCCTTTTTTTATAAGCTGCGAACTTTTTTTATGCCTCCAGTTTCTGACTCCGCCGCTTCCGGCAACCTGCGCACCATCCTCCGTTCTCCGTCGCTGCTGACGCGCGAAGCCCTGGCCGGCGTGCTCACCGCCCTGGCGTTAATCCCGGAAGTGATTTCGTTTTCTGTCATCGCCGGCGTTGACCCGCAGGTGAGCCTGATTGCTTCCGTGGTGCTCTGTCTGGCGATGTCGCTACTCGGCGGACGTCCGGCGATGGTCACCGCCGCCGCGGGCTCAGTGGCGCTGGTCATTGGCCCGATGGTGCATCAGCACGGCGTGGGTTACATTCTGCCAGCCGTCATTCTGGCGGGTATTATTCAAATTTTGTTTGGTCTGTGCGGCATGGCGCGCCTGATGCGCTTTATCCCCCCGGCGGTGATGACCGGGTTCGTCAACGCCCTCGGGATCCTGATTTTCTTTGCCCAGGTGCCGCACTTCTGGAGCCGCCAGCCGCTCATCGTCGGCCTGTTTGTCCTGACGCTGCTTATCGTCCTGTGGGCGCCGCGCTTTATTAAGGCTATCCCGGCGCCGCTGATCGCCATCGTCGCGCTCACTCTCTATACCGTCACCACCGGCCAGCTGCTGCCGACCGTCGGCGATGAAGGCTCGATGAGCGGTGGCCTGCCGGGATTCACCGCCCTGACCGTTCCCCTCAATCTTGCCACGCTGCAGATTATCTGGCCGTGCGCCCTCAGCATCGCCTTTGTCGGCCTGATGGAGTCTTTGCTGACGGCTAAGCTGGTGGATGACCTGACCCATACGCCGTCAAATAAATCGCGGGAGAGCGCCGGGCTGGGTATCGCCAACATCCTCGCCGGCTGTTATGGCGGTATCGCGGGCTGCGCGATGATCGGCCAGACCATCGTTAACGTGGAAATGGGCAAAGCCCGCAGCCGTCTCTCTACGGCGATCGCCGGCCTGGTGCTGCTCCTGCTGGTGACAGCGCTCAGCCAGGTGATGGCGAAGATCCCGATGGCGGTCCTGGCCGGGGTGATGGTGATCGTGGCGGTGAAGACCTTTAGCTGGCACAGCATTCGCCCGGGCGAGCTGGCTCGCAATCCGTGGCCGGAAACGCTGGTGATGCTGGTGACCGTCGCCGCGACGGTAGGAACCAGCAATCTGGCGATTGGCGTGCTGGCGGGGATCGTCGCGATGGCGATCATCCCCCGCCGCCTGCGGGCAAAAGCGCAGGCTACATCAGAAACAGCGTCGCCAGCCCCAGAAAAATAAAGAAGCCGCCGGTGTCGGTGATAGCGGTGATCATCACGCTGGAGCCGACCGCCGGGTCGCGCCCCAGCTTCACCATGACCATCGGGATTATGACGCCCATCATCGCCGCCATCAGCAGGTTGAGCATCATGGCCAGCGTCATCACTCCGCCAAGCTGCGGATCGTCATACAGCCACCAGGTGATGCCCCCCATGATCCCGCCCCACACCAGGCCATTAATCAGCGCAACGCCCATTTCACGCAGGATCAGGAAGGTAAAGCTGCCGGGCTGGATCTGCTGCAGCGCCATCGCCCGGACGATCATGGTGATCGTCTGGTTGCCGGTATTGCCGCCGATCCCGGCGACGATCGGCATCAGCGAGGCCAGCGCCACCAGCTGAGAAATGGTGTGTTCGAAGCCGTCGATGACCCTGGATGCGATAAACGCCGTACACAGGTTGACCGCCAGCCACGCCCAGCGCGTTTTTACCGCCTTGCTGACCGGGGCGAAGACATCTTCTTCATCGCTCAGACCGCCCATCCGCCGCAGATCGTTGTCGGTCTCTTCATAGACCACATCGACGATCTCATCGATAGTCAGACGGCCGATCAGCTTACCATCGGCATCGATAACGGCGGCGCTGAGCAAGTCATCACGTTCGAAGGTGCGCGCCACCTTCTCCGCCTCTTCGTGCGGCTGAAAGGTGACCGGATCGCCCTCCATCACCTCCCCCACCCGCTTCTGCGCATCGTTGAGCAGAATGGTCTGCAGCTCCAGCTCGCCGAGCAGCAGCTTATTGCGGGTGGTGACAAACAGTTTGTCGGTGTTCTCCGGCATTTTACCGAGACGCCGCAAATAGCGCTGGACCGCCGCCAGGGTGGCCTCCGGCCGCACCGTAATGACCTCAAACTCCATGATCGACCCGACGCTGTTGTCGGCGTAGCGCATGATCTGGCGAATACGGGCGCGCTTCTCGGCCGGCAGGGTCGCCAGCAACCGTCCGGTCAGGTTGCGCGGCAGATGCTGCAGCAGGTAAACCTGTTCATCGATATCCAGCGGCTGCATCGCCTGCAGCAGCTCGTGGTCGCTCATCTTATCGATGAGGTCGCCCCAGACGTTTTCTGAGGCTTCCAGCAGCACTTCGCCGCGTTTATCGTCGGGCACCTGGCACCACAGCGCGGTGCGGGCGTCATAGGGAAGCGCTTCCAGCGCATCGGCGAGATCCGGCGGCGGCAGATGCGAGACCAGGATTTCCACTTCGGCCAGGTCATCGGCGAGCGTACCTTCATCGTAACGTTCTGCCAGCGTCAGTTTGCCCAGCAGCGCAGAGGTCACCGCTTTATCGGTGCTCAACAGCCAAATCAGACGGGCGCGCTCTTCGTCACGCAAGCGGGCGCTTTTTTTATGCAAAACGGACATCGGTCGGGCAATCCTTTTGAGAATAGTGAGCCGGCCTGCGGGCCGGAAGCCTTAAGCATAGCGCGAGGAGGGGGAAATAATAACCGTCAGCAATGTAGACGCTGAAAATTTCAGCGGCGCCCGGGCTTTCCCCGGGCGCGCAGCGTGAATCAGGCCGTGCGGGCCACCGCATCGCGGGAGGCCTGCGCCCGCTCTTCGCCGGTGAGCTCTGACAGCTGCCCGGCACGCATCTCCAGCAGGCGATCGGCGTGCTGGAAGTAGTGATCGTCATGGCTGATGGCGAACACGGTTTTCCCCATCTGCTTCATCAACGGCAGCAGGACCTGATAGAACTCGCGGCGGAAATGCGGATCCTGATCCGCCGCCCATTCATCCAGCAGAATGATATCCCGGGACTCGGCCAGCGCCAGCAGGAGCGCCACACGCTTCTTCTGCCCTTTCGACAGCCGCAGGTCGCCGATCTTACCGTTTTCCAGCTGCAGCTTGTGGGCCATTTGCAGACGCTCCAGCCACGTTGCCACCAGCGCCGGATCGGCCTCCTCGCCCTGCGGCCCGAGCAGACGGTCGAACAGCCAGACGTCGGTAAACACGGCGGAGAACAGTTTGCGGTACGCCTCCGGTTTATCCGCCGCCAGCGGCTGGCCGTCCACCAGAATCTGACCGGAAACCGGCTGATACAGGCCGGTCAGGAGCATCGCCAGGGTTGACTTGCCGCTGCCGTTGCCGCCGATCAGAAACACCAGTTCGCCGCGTTTTAGCGTCAGATTAAGCGGCCCTACCGCAAAGCGATGGTCCGGATAATGGAAAGTGACATCGCGCAGCTCCAGCGTCTGCCAGTCAGCCTGCGGCTGCGGCCGGGGGAAATCGGCCCGGTAAGGGGCGAGGGAGAACTGGCGCAGCTTGTTGAACGCCACCTGGGCGCTCAGCAGCGTGGGCAGCGCGCCGACGGCGGAGAGCAGCGGCGTGCGCAAAAACAGCAGCGTCAGGGAGTAGGTCGCCGCCACGGCGGTATCGGCCCAGCCGAGGCTGTTGGCCATCCAGAACACCAGCCCGATGGCGCCAAGCATCATAATATTCGACCAGTTGACCGCGCTGAGATGGAAGGTATCGGCGCGAACGATGTGGTGCCGGTACTCACGGGCGTCCGGGAGGTAGAGCTGATTAAACACATACTCCGCGCGCTCGCGGTTGAGGGTTAGCTCTTTGCGCCCTTCCAGCACCGTCTGGTAGTCGTGATAGAGCTTATCTTCCGTTTCGCGCAGGCTGGCCATATGTCTGTAGACCCGCGACACCAGCACAAAACCGCCCCAAATGGTGAGCGCCATCCACAGGGCCGTCACCAGCATCATTTTTCCTGACAGCCAGGCCAGATAAGCGGCGGAGCCGAAGGTGAGAATGATCCCCTGCACCAGCTCAGGGAGGCGTACAAAGGCGATGGTAATATTGCGGATATCGCTGGTCAGCCCGGCAAGCAGCGACGCGCTGCCGATCTTCTCCACCTGTTCAATCTGGGTATCGAGGATGCGTTTCACAAACTCGCCGCGCAGGCGATAAACAAAATGGTGGCCGAGGGTGGTCAACGCCAGCTGCGAGCCCAGGGTCACCGCCATCAACAGCCCCAGCAGGCCAAGAAATTCCGGCAGCACCCGCAGCGAGGTATCGACAGTGGCGATCAGGCGCAGGTTAATAAAGGCGATTAAGCCGATACCCAGCGCGGCGCTGAGCAGGCTGAGGGCAATAACGCCCAGAAACGGCCAGCGATACTGGCGCCAGACGAGAGAAAGAAGTTCCATAACAGGCTATCCGGAAAAGCAAAACAGCCAGCAGTTTAAACGGCTCGCCGGTGACATCAAGAATAATTCTTATTTTAATCGCCGGGGCGGCCCGCCTGCCGAAAGGTGAGGTTATATCGACAGTCTCCGGTCTCGGGATGATGGCCCGCTTTCAGCGGCTGAACGCCATGATAAAACAGGCGCGACTCCCCGCCCCAGACCACCACATCGCCATGCTCCAGCAGCAGCCGCTGCAGCGGGTCGCTGCGCTGCATCCCGCCAAACTGAAAGATGGCCGGCACGCCCAACGAGACCGAGACGATCGGCGCCCGCAGATCCTGTTCATCTTTATCCTGATGCAACGACAGCTTTGCGCCGGGCTGGTAGCGGTTAATCAGACAGGCGTCGGGGGAAAAGCCCGGATAGCCGCCGGCCGCGGCTGCCGCCAGCGCCAGTTCACGGAATACGGCCGGCATCGGCGGCCAGGTGTGATGAGTTACCGGGTCGACCGGGGCGTAGAGGTAGCCGTGGCGATCGGTGGTCCAGCCCAGCCGGCCGCAGTTGGTCATCGCCACCGACATGGTGTACCCGCCCGGCGTGACCATCTGACGAAACGGCGACTGACGGGCGACGTCGGCAATCGCCTGCAGCAGCCCCGGAGCGCGCTCGCGGGCAAAGCGCCGAAGGACCACCGCGCCGGGGGCCAGCGGCTCCTGCCACGGTGGGGTATAGCTAAACAGATCGAGCATTACTCCTCCTCTCGTTGCGCCTCGCGCGCCAGCAGCTGCGCTTTTCGCGCGGTTCCCCAACGATAACCGGACAGCGCGCCATTCTCACGCACCACCCGGTGGCAGGGAACGATCACCGCCAGCGAATTCGCCGCGCAGGCGCCGGCCACGGCTCTTACCGCCCGCGGCTGGCCAATATGCTCCGCCACCTGGCGGTAGCTGCGGGTCTCGCCCGCAGGGATCTGCCGCAGCGCCTGCCAGACCTGCAGCTGGAACGCGGTGCCCTGCAGATCCAGCGGCAGCGACACCGGCCGCCGGCTGTCGTCGAGGTGGGCGAAAATCTCCGCCATCTGACGACGAAACTCAGGGTCGCCCTGGCGCAGCTCGGCGCGGGGAAAGCGCTGGCGCAGATCGTCGAGCAATGCAGCATCGTTATCACCCGGCAGCACGGCGCAGACGCCGCGTTCGCTTTGCGCCACCAGGCAGCGGCCCAGCGCGCAGTCGCCCGTCGTCCAGGTCACCACGGCGGCGGCGCCGCCGCGGCGAAACTGGCTGGCGGTCATCCCTAAGGCGGCATCGGCCTGGCGATAATAGCTGCTGCTGTCGGGGAAGCCGGCCGCCAGCGCGGCGCGGGTCACCGGTTTCCCCTGCTCCAGCGCCTCGCGCAGGCGTCGCGCGCGCCACGCCTGCTGCCAGGCTTTGGGGGTCATACCGGTCACGGATTTGAATAAACGGTGGAAATGAAACGGGCTAACCGCCAGCTCGCGCGCCAGCGCCTCGAGGGTCAGGGGCGCCTCCTGCTCCAGCAAGCGACAGGCCTGCGCCACTTTATCGATCCTTTGCTGCTGCGGGCAGGCTTTATCCGGCTGGCAGCGTTTGCAGGGGCGGAATCCCGCCGCCACGGCAGCAGCGACGTCAGCAAAAAAGCGCACGTTTTCCCGCCGCGCGCACCGCGAGCGGCAGGAGGGACGGCAGCAGATGCCGGTGGTCAGTACCGCAAAGACGAACTGACCATCGGCCCGGGTATCACGCTCACAGACCGCCTGCCAGCGGCGGTCATCGGTATCGGCAACTATCGGTTTCATCACGGGTCTCCTGCTGTAAGTGTATCCTCAGTCTGCGGTAAAGCCCGCCGCAAAAAACCCGCAATCTTGCTTTTTAATTTTTTTCGCCGACGAGGAAGGTACGGAACTGCGGCGACATCCAGGTTTTAAAGCCCTCTCCCTCTTTGACGATCATGTAGACCGCCAGCCCCTGCTCGCGCACCACCTGCTGCGCTTTTTCCGGCCCCAGCACCATCAGCCCGGTATCCCAGCCGTCCGCCTCCAGCGCCGTTGGCGCAATAACGGTCACCGAGACCAGCTTATGGGTTATCGGCTGCCCGGTCTGCGGGTCGATGACGTGAGAGATACGTTTCCCGTCGAGTTCATAGTAGTTGCGATAGCTGCCGGAGGTGCTGATGCCGTGGCCATTGATGTCGACAATCGCCTGAACGGCGTTTTCCCGGTCGGTCGGTTTCTGGATCGCCACCCGCCAGGGCTTGCCTTCGCCATTCATCCCGCGGCTGACCAGCGCCCCGCCCACCGACACCAGATAGCGGGAGATCCCCTCCTGCTCCATCAAGCGCGCAAGGTGGTCGGCGGCATAGCCTTCCCCCACGGTGGAGAGGTCGACAAACAGATCGGGAATATCTTTTTGCAGGAACTGCCTGCCGCTCTGATTGATAACCTGCAGATGCTGCAGGCCGGTGCGCGCTTTCGCAGCGGCGATCGCCTGCGCATCCGGGGTGGCGACCGGCTGTTTATCCGGGCCAAAGCCCCACAGATTGACCAGCGGCCCCACGGTGATGTCCATCGCGCCGTCCGTTTTGGCGCCAATCCGCAGCGACAGGGTCACGATGTCCGCCATCGCTTCGCTCACCGGCCAGGGCCGGGTATCCGCCGCGTGGTTGAAACGCATCAGCGCCGAGTCGTTTTTCCAGGTCGACAGCAGGCGATCGTCGGCGTCCAGCTGGGCCTGAACCTTGGCGCGCAGCGCCTGGGCCTTTGCCTCATCCACGCCGATAACGCTGACCCGCCAGAAGGTGCCCATCGTTTTACCATCCAGTACGGTGGCCGTTGAAGCGGGTGTCGCGGGAGTGGTGGCTGAATCGCAGCCAGAGAACAGTACGCAGGCGCCCAACAGCGCGGCGCGAAAGAAAGTCATATCCATTAATCGAGGCTCCTCTTACCAGGGCGACAAGAGTATACCAGCGAGGTTAAACCAGACATAAAAAAAGGCGCCAGAGGCGCCTTTTTGTTATGCAGCTTGCAACTTAGAACTGGTAAACCAGGCCCAGGGCAACCACGTCGTCGGTAGAGATACCGGCTTTACGAGTGAAGTCGTTTTCATCCAGCAGGTTGATTTTGTAGTCAACATAGGTGGACATGTTTTTGTTGAAGTAGTAGGTCGCGCCCACGTCAACATATTTCAGGATGTCCTGGTCGCCGTAGTTTACACCTGTGAAGTTATTCTGCAGGTTTTTACCTTTAGACTGCAGGTAAGCGACGGACGGACGCAGACCGAAGTCGAACTGGTACTGAGCAACCACTTCGAAGTTCTGCGCTTTGTCAGCAAAGCCCAGGGAACCAGCGCGAGTTGCGTTGTAGGTCTGGGTGTACTGAGTGGCCAGGTAGATGTTGTTCGCGTCGTATTTCAGGCCGCCGGTGTAGGTTTCAGCGTTGTCGCCACGACCCAGTGCCGGAACACTATTCTGCTCGTCGGTACGTTTGGAGTGAGAGTACGCGAAACCAGCGCTGATGCCATCAAAGATGTCATAGGTCAGAGAGGTGCCGAAGCCGTCGCCGTTCTGTTTGCTCCAACCACGACCGTTGTTGGTCGCGCCTTCGCCGCTGACGCTGCCGTTTTTACCCTGGTACTGCAGAGCAAAGTTCAGGCCGTCAACCAGACCGAAGAAGTCAGAGTTACGGTAGGTTGCAACGCCGTTAGCACGGGACTGCAGGAAGTTGTCAGAACCGTAGGTGTCGCCGCCGAATTCCGGCAGAACGTCAGTCCAGGACGTTACGTCGTATACTACGCCGTAGTTACGACCGTAGTCGAAAGAGCCCGCGTCGCCAAATTTCAGACCGGCGAATGCCAGACGAGTCCAGGCCTGATCGCTGGAGCTTTCAGTGTTGTTCGCCTGAACGTTGTATTCCCACTGGCCGTAACCGGTCAGCTGGTCGTTGATCTGAGTTTCGCCTTTCACGCCTACACGCATGTAGGTCTGGTCGCCATCGACGCTCTTGTCGTCAGAGAAGTAGTGCAGACCGTCAATTTTACCGTACAGGTCTAATTTGTTGCCGTCTTTGTTATAAATTTCAGCCGCATTTGCTGCGCCTGCTACCAGCAGAGCCGGTACCAGGAGGGACAGTACTTTAACTTTCATGTTATTAACCCTCTGTTTGTTATATGCCTTTTATTATGCCACTGCTTACTGATTACCCTTCTAATCAGTCGGCTATTTCATTGTGCTGCAAAATGCAGAATAATCCAACAAGAATATGATACTAAAACTTCTAAGATGTTTCAAAGTCCCCACAAGATGTTTCAATTTGTAAATGCAGCGGAACTTTTTTTCACCCCAAAATGGCCAGGGAAATACGCACTAATAATCAAAAAAATTATTTAGCCATTCAAAATCAATATGATATACAAAACCAAGCCTATAGCACTGAATGGTAAAACAAAATGATCATTGGTGACTAAAATAAGAGTCGCTATCATCATTAACTTTATTTATTACCGTCATTCAGTTCTGAATGTCTGTTTACCCCTATTTCAACCGGATGCCTCGCATCCGGTTTTTTTTACCCTTCTTTACACAACTTTAATTTATCTGTGCTACAGCCAATGATTCCCTAACGACTATTAATCAATCAATTAAGCCGCTTTTCGTGCTTATTCTGCCAATGTCTTGTTATTTCGTGCGATTCTTCGCTTTTGTTTCTGTCAATATCGTCAGCTGTCAGCCGTGCGGACGCGGTTTCATTTACGCTTCGTTTCTAAGATAATTCCTGGGCGGTATCGCGCCGCTGGCGCCAATCTGTAGTATGGATTTACGCCATTAGCCTTTATACTGCCTGCAGCATCTGCTTTGTTGCCAGTTACTCTGGCGCTACATCCTGTTTACAAACAATGATGAGTCGTTCAGCCACAAGATGACCCCGAAAAAATTCTCTCTGATCCCCGGCAACATCAGCCGCTTCTTCATTTTGATGGTTATTGTCCTGCTGGCGACGATGGGGGTGATGATTCAAAGCGCCGTCAATGCCTGGCTGAAAGAGAAGAGCTATCAGGTGGTTGATGTCTCCCATGCTCTGCACCAGCGTATTGATACCTGGCGCTATGCCACCTGGCAAATCTACGACAATATCGCCGCCACCTCTTCCAACACCGCCAGCGGCGGCCTGCAGGAGACGCGTTTAAAGCAGGACGTGTACTATCTGGAGAAGCCCCGACGTAAAACCGAAGCCCTGATCTTTGGCTCCCACGACAGCTCGACCCTCGAGATGACGCAGAAAATGTCCGATTATCTGGATATTTTGTGGGGCGCGGAGACCATTCCGTGGTCGATGTACTATCTCAATGGTCTGGATAATAGCCTGATTCTCATCTCCACCCTACCGTTGAAGGACCTCTCCTCAAGCTTTAAAGAGTCAACCATCAGCAGCGTGGTGGAATCCCGGCGCGCGGAAATGCTGCTGCAGGCCAATACCCTTGATGAGCGCGAGACCTTCTCGCCGCTGCGCCATCTTGCCTGGCAGAACGCGCACTACTTTACGTTACGTACTACCTTCAATCAGCCAGGACACCTGGCGACCGTGGTCGCCTTCGACCTGCCGATTAACGATCTGATCCCGCCGGGCATGGCGCTGGACAGCTTCCGTATCGAGCCTGATCCCTCGCAAAATGTTGCCGCCAGCCCCGAGAAAGAGGCTAGCGATCATATCGGGATCACCTTCAACGGCATGCAGATTGACATCGCCACCGACATCAGCACCACCGGTATGCAGGTGCTGTGGACGGTCCCGATGAGCACCATGCTGCTGGAGTCCCTGCAGAACATTCTTCTGCCGCTGCTGCTTAACATTGGCCTGCTGGCGCTGGCCTTGTTCGGTTTCACCACCTTTCGGCATTATAAAGGACGCAGCAGCGCCTCGGGCGCCGGGCTCCCCTCCGCCGCCAATAGCGAACTGCGTTTACTGCGCGCCATTAATGAAGAAATTGTGTCTTTGCTGCCGCTGGGGCTGCTCGTCCACGATCAGGAAGCCAACCGAACGGTGATCAGCAACCCGATTGCCGACCATCTGCTTCCGCACCTGAACCTGCAGAACATCACCAACATGGCGGACCAGCATCAGGGGGTGATCCAGGCCACCGTCAACAACGAACAGTATGAGATCCGCCAGTATCGCAGCCAGGTAGCGCCGCGCACGCAGATCCTGATTATCCGAGACCAGGACCGCGAAGTGCTGGTCAATAAAAAGCTCAAACAGGCCCAGCGCTTGTATGAGAAAAACCAGCAGGGCCGGGCGGCCTTTATGCAGCATATCGGCAGCGCCCTGAAGCAGCCCGCCCTGAACCTGGCGGCCGAGGCAGCGGCGCTCGACGGCGCGGAGAACCGGACGCTGGCGCAGCATGCCGATGAGCTGGTCACACTGATCGATGACATTCAGCTGGCTAACCTGCTGGAAAGCGATGCCTGGAAAACCAGCCAGTCGCTGTTCTCGGTGCAGGAGCTGATCGACGACGTCGTACCGGAGGTGCTGCCGGCGATGAAGCGCAAGGGGCTGCAGTTGCTTATCAATAACGCGCTGCCTGCCGGCGAGCAACGCTATGGCGACCGTGAAGCGCTGCGGCGCACGCTGGTGCTGCTGATCCAGTATTCCGTCACCACCACGCCGATCGGCAAGATCACCCTCGACGTCTGCCAGGAAGAGTCGGCCAGCGATCGCCTGACCTTCCGCATTCTCGATACCGGCAACGGGGTCTCGGCTAACGAGATCGACAATATGCACTTCCCGTATCTCAATGAGACCCAGAGCGATCTGTACGGCAAAGCGAACGCCCTCACCTTCTGGTTATGTGACCGCATGACGCGCAAGCTGGGCGGGCAGTTGACCATCAAAGCGCGGGAGTCGCTGGGGACTCGCTATAGCCTGCATCTGAAAATGCCGGCCAGCGAAGAGGCGCCAGAAGCGGGAGAACATCTGCTGGATGACGTTATCGTCCTGCTGGATGTGACCTCCAGCGAAGTGCGGCGGATTGTCACCCGCCAGCTGGAGAGCTGGGGGGCGTCCTGCATCACGCCGGACGATCGGGCGACAAGTCAAGCGTTCGATCTGTATTTAACGGATAATCCGTCTAATCTTACTGCTTCGGGCTTGCTTTTAAGCGATGATGAGGTTGGGATACGCAAAATCGGCCCGGGCCAACTGCGGGTCAACTTTAATATTAGCACGGCGATGCAGGAGGCTATCCTGCAGCTTATTGAGCAGCAGCTGGCGGAGGAGGCGGTTCAGCCCGCCATCTCAGGAAACGAGAGTAACGCCGAACTCCATGCCAGCGGCTATTACGCACTGTTTGCCGATACGGTACCGGATGATGTTCAGAGATTGTATACTGAAATCGAAGCGGGCGATTTTGCTGCTCTGGCACAAACCGCCCACCGCCTCAAAGGGGCATTTGCTATGCTTAATCTGATACCCGGCAAGCAGTTATGTGAAACGCTTGAGCATCTGATTCGCGAAAAGGATGCGCAAGGCATAGAAAAATATATCAGCGACATTGACGCTTACGTCAAGAGCTTGCTGTAGAAGGTAGCCTTATACATGAACACTATGAACGTAATTATTGCCGATGACCATCCGATCGTACTGTTCGGTATTCGTAAGTCACTTGAGCAAATTGAGTGGGTGAACGTCGTTGGCGAGTTTGAAGACTCCACGGCCCTTATTAACAATCTTCCGAAGCTGGACGCCCATGTGCTGATCACCGATCTGTCCATGCCCGGTGATAAATACGGCGACGGGATCACGCTGATTAAATACATCAAGCGCCACTTCCCGGATCTGTCGATCATTGTTCTGACCATGAACAACAACCCGGCGATCCTCAGCGCGGTGCTGGATCTGGATATCGAAGGGATCGTCCTTAAGCAGGGGGCGCCGACCGATCTGCCAAAAGCGCTGGCCGCGCTGCAGAAAGGGAAGAAATTCACCCCGGAAAGCGTCTCTCGTCTGCTGGAAAAAATCAGCGCCAGCGGCTATGGCGATAAACGCCTGTCGCCGAAGGAGAGCGAAGTGCTGCGTCTCTTCGCCGAAGGCTTCCTGGTGACCGAGATCGCCAAAAAGCTTAACCGCAGCATCAAAACCATCAGTAGCCAGAAAAAGTCGGCGATGATGAAGCTGGGCGTCGAAAACGACATCGCCCTGCTGAACTACCTCTCCTCCGTCTCGCTGAGCGCGACGGACAAAGAGTAATATTATGCTCTCTCCGTCTCGCCCCGGCGAGACGGAGTTCCCCGTTATTCCCGCCCTTTACGTACCCGCGCCGCATATACCGTCAGCGTTTGCTTCAGCACGTCAAGCGTCACCGGCTTGGACAGACAGCTGTCCATCCCCGATTCCAGACAGCGCTGCTTCTCTTCCGCCAGGGCATTGGCCGTGACGCCAATCACCGGCAGCGTCAGGCCAAGCTGACGAATGCGCTGCGTCAGGCGATAACCATCCATATTAGGCATGTTGACGTCGCTGAGCACGATATCGATGTGCTGCTTGCTGAGGACGTTGAGCGCGTCGACCCCGTCGTTCGCAGTCACGCACTGGTAGCCGAGCGATCCCAGCTGATCCGCCAGCAGGCGCCGGTTGATCGGATGATCGTCGACCACGAGGATCATCATGTCGTCGTTATTGCCGGCCTGCGCCTCCGGCGCCATCAGCGCCCGGCTATTGTCCGCACTGGCCAGCGCGATGTGGAAAATACGCCCCAACAGCGGCAGCAGTTCATGCGGCGTCGTCACGCTATGCAGCCACTCGCCGGCGGCCCGTTCCTGCGGAATACCGATATGACGACGGCAGAAGATGACCATCGCCCTTCCCTGCCAGCCGCTCAGCGCTTCATCGTCAGTGAGTAAGACATCCTCGGCGTCCGGGGTTTCTCCGGCATGACGACGTACCGTAAGGCCGTGATAGCTGAGCAGCGAGGTGACGAACATCGCCAGCGAGGTGTTGTGGATGGCCAGCCAGCAGGTCTTGCCAGCGAAACCGTTCGCCGTCATCTGCGGCGTGTTCTGCACGCCATACAGCGGGATGCGGATGGTAAAGCGGCTGCCCATTCCCGGCTCCGTTTCCACGGCGATATCGCCATCCATCATGCTGATCAGTTTTTCACAGATCGCCAGGCCAAGGCCGGTGCCCTGGAAGTTGCGCTGCACGCCGGTCCCCACCTGGAAGAAGGGGTCGAAGAGGCGCAATACCTCTTTCGCCGGGATCCCCTCCCCGGTGTCGCGGACGCTAATCTGCAGATAATCCCCCGCGCACTGGACGTGCAGGATAATGCAGCCGGTGTCGGTGAACTTGATCGCATTGCTCAGCAGGTTGGAGATCACCTGCTGCAGGCGCATCGGGTCGCCGGACATCTGTTCCGGAACGTCCGGTTCGATAAAGCAGTACAGACCCAGCTGCTTGCGCACCACCAGCGGCAGATAGTTGGCGGAGATATGGTTCATGACCTCGCGCGGGGAAAATTCCCGCGGCTCGATCTTCAACTGCTCGGACTCGATTTTGGAGAAATCGAGAATATCGCTGATGATTTTCAACAGCAGGCTTGAGGAGTTGTTCATCGCCGTCACCAGGCGATCGACGCCCTTCGGCAACGCTTTGGTCTGCAGCAGATCGAGGTTGCCGATGATGCCATACAACGGAGTACGCAGCTCATGGCTGACGGTGGCAAGGAACATCGATTTCGACTGGCTGGCCTGCTCCGCCGCCTGGGCCATCTCCTGCAGCGACTCTTCCATCTTCACGCGGGCGGAAACGTCCACCAGCACGCAAATCGCCACGTTTTCGTTGCGATAGCGCGAGTGGACAAAGCTAATCTGCAGATTGGTATGGTTGCTGGTCAGCACATCGACAAAGTTGACCTGCTGGCCGCAGATGATCTGCGTCAGCCGCTGGCGGTCCTCATGGGTCAGCATGTTCAGATAGTTGTGCGCCAGCTCGTTACTGAGAATGTTGGTCCCGTCGAGGGTGCGCAGAATACAGATCCCCACCGGGGCGGAGGCCACGATTTTGCGGTTGAACTGCTCATGCTCTTCCAGCCGCTGAGCGTCATTTTCCGCAGGGATAAAAATGCGCCGCTCATACATCCGCGCCAGCGCAAACAGCATCGCGCCGCTGAGGATATTGAGAACGATGGCGTTGATGATCAGCATACGGATCCGCTCCAGCACCTGGTCTACCGAGACGGAATAGACGATGCTCAGGGAGGACGGCGCAAGGCTTTTCTTCAGCACCAGCTCGCGGAAACCCGCGCTGTAGCCAAACCACATCCGCTCCTGCATCCATTTCGCTTCGCTCTGGATTTTGCTTTCCGCGCCGGCCAGGGAGATCAGCGGCTGGCCGTTATCGTCGAAGATAGTCACGCTCATCGGCAGGCTGCCCGGCGTAAAGAAGCTTTCCATGCGGATGGTCTGCTCAACGCCGAGCATCGCCTGCAGGCGATTGGCCATATAGATCGGCGTCAGGGCGTAAAAATAGCCCACCCCGGGGCGCATGCCCTGGCTTATCCAGAACAGGTTGTTGCCGCGCTCGTTTTGCGGCGCATTGCGGTATTGCTCAATGCGTTGATGCAGGACTTTCAGCGCCTGATCGCGCTCAATCGGCACGTCACGCAGGCCAAAGTTGGCCATACAGAGGTTATCGCTGCCGATGAGAAAGATGCGGTTAAGGTCGTAGGCGGCGGTGAAATTATCCCGCCAGTAGCGCATAAACCACGCCAGCGATTGGAGCGAATTACGCCAGGCGCTACTCATCGCGCTGCAGTCGGAGTCAGGATACAGGGGTTCAAAGCTGGGGATCGCAATATCGCCGCTTTGCCCTTGCGCTACCGCATCCCCTGCCGACAGCCGGTTACCGGCGACGTACTTCAGCTCTTTAATCACATCCGCCGTACGCTGAATGTAGCGCTGGGCCTGATCGGCGTTGAGATTGAGCTCCTGATGGATCTCGGCTTCCCGCTCGTGCAGCGCGTTGACGATATAAAACACAGAGACAAACGCAATCAGCAGCCACAGCAATACCGCCAGCGCTCTGAACAGATAACGTGAAACCTTCAGGGTTGTGTGAAAAGAGGCAAGATATTTCAATGTGGCGATGCTCGGCCGTCAGGGACTCAACAGAATGGGGTTAAAGTAGCGGTAAACCGGCTTTGCCGCAATGTTAATGCAAAAAGGGCCGGGAGAATACCCGGCCCTTTCAGAACATTTACCTGGGACGATTACTCTTCGTCTTCGGCGATGTCGTCATCGGTATCCGCTTCCGGGGCGATATCGTCATCGCCTTCCGCCGCGCTACCGTCGATGGCGTCCAGTTCTTCGTCGTCTACCGGCTCAGCGACGCGCTGCAGCCCCACCACGTTTTCATCTTCCGCGGTGCGGATGAGGATCACGCCCTGGGTGTTACGGCCCACGATGCTCACTTCGGAAACGCGGGTACGCACCAGCGTCCCGGCGTCGGTGATCATCATGATCTGATCGCAATCATCCACCTGTACGGCGCCGACCACGGAACCGTTACGCTCGGTGACTTTGATCGAGATAACGCCCTGGGTGGCACGCGACTTGGTCGGATACTCAGCCACGGCGGTACGTTTACCGTAACCGTTTTGCGTCACCGTCAGGATCGCGCCTTCACCGCGCGGAATAATCAGCGAGACGACGCTGTCGTTTTCCGCCAGCTTAATGCCGCGTACGCCGGTGGCGGTACGGCCCATGGCGCGAACGGCATCTTCTTTGAAGCGCACGACCTTGCCGGCCGCGGAGAACAGCATCACTTCGTCCTGACCAGAGGTCAGATCGACGCCGATCAGCTCATCGCCTTCGTTCAGGTTCACCGCGATAATGCCGGCGGAACGCGGACGACTGAACTCGGTCAGCGCGGTTTTCTTCACGGTACCGCTGGCGGTGGCCATAAAGACGTTGACGCCCTCTTCATACTCGCGGACCGGCAGGATAGCGGTGATACGCTCATCGGCTTCCAGCGGCAGCAGGTTAACGATCGGACGACCGCGCGCGCCGCGGCTGGCCTCCGGCAATTGATAGACCTTCATCCAGTACAGACGACCGCGGCTTGAGAAGCAGAGGATGGTGTCATGGGTGTTGGCCACCAGCAGGCGGTCAATAAAGTCTTCTTCTTTAATGCGCGCTGCCGATTTGCCTTTACCGCCACGACGCTGTGCTTCGTAGTCGGTCAGCGGCTGATACTTCACATAGCCCTGATGCGACAGGGTGACCACCACGTCTTCCTGGTTGATCAGATCTTCGATGTTGATATCAGCGCTGTTGGCGGTGATTTCGGTACGACGTTCGTCGCCGAACTGGTCGCGGATCAGCTCCAGCTCTTCGCGAATCACTTCCATCAGACGGTCGGCGCTGCCGAGGATGTGCAGCAGTTCCGCGATCTGTTCCAGCAGCTCTTTATACTCGTCGAGCAGTTTTTCATGCTCAAGGCCGGTCAGTTTCTGCAGACGCAGATCCAGAATCGCCTGGGCCTGCTGCTCGGTCAGGTAGTATTTACCCTCGCGCACGCCGAACTCGGGCTCCAGCCATTCCGGACGCGCGGCGTCATCACCGGCACGCTCCAGCATCGCCGCGACGTTACCGAGATCCCACGCCTGGGCAACCAGCGCTGCTTTCGCTTCAGCCGGGGTCGGCGCGCGACGGATCAGTTCGATAATCGGGTCGATATTGGCCAGCGCCACGGCCAGCGCTTCGAGGATATGCGCGCGGTCACGGGCTTTACGCAGCTCGAAAATGGTGCGACGGGTCACCACTTCGCGGCGGTGGCGCACGAAGGCGGCGATGATGTCTTTCAGGTTCATGATCTTCGGCTGGCCATGGTGCAGCGCAACCATGTTGATGCCGAAGGAGACCTGCAGCTGGGTCTGGGAATAGAGGTTGTTGAGCACCACTTCCCCTACCGCGTCGCGCTTCACTTCAATCACGATGCGCATCCCGTCTTTATCAGACTCGTCACGCAGCGCGCTGATGCCTTCCACGCGTTTTTCTTTTACCAGCTCGGCGATTTTCTCAATCAGGCGCGCTTTGTTCACCTGATAGGGAATTTCATGCACGATGATGGTTTCGCGGCCGGATTTCGCGTCCACTTCCACTTCCGCGCGCGCGCGGATGTAGACTTTACCGCGACCGGTGCGGTAGGCCTCTTCAATGCCGCGACGGCCGTTGATAATGGCGGCGGTCGGGAAATCAGGGCCAGGAATATGCGCCATCAGCCCTTCAATGCTGATGTCTTCATCGTCGACATAGGCCAGACAGCCGTTGATCACTTCCGTCAGGTTATGCGGCGGTATGTTGGTAGCCATCCCGACGGCGATCCCGGAGGCGCCGTTTACCAGCAGGTTAGGAATTTTGGTCGGCATGACGTCCGGAATACGCTCCGTGCCGTCATAGTTGTCAACGAAATCGACCGTCTCTTTTTCAAGATCGGCCATCAGCTCATGAGCGATTTTCGCCAGACGAATTTCGGTATAACGCATCGCCGCGGCGGAGTCGCCGTCGATGGAACCAAAGTTACCCTGGCCGTCCACCAGCATGTAACGCAGCGAGAACGGCTGCGCCATACGCACGATGGTGTCGTATACCGCGGAGTCGCCGTGCGGGTGGTATTTACCGATTACGTCACCAACGACACGGGCTGATTTTTTATAGGCTTTGTTCCAGTCATTGCCCAATACGTTCATGGCGTAAAGTACGCGACGGTGTACCGGCTTCAGGCCATCTCGGACATCCGGCAGCGCACGGCCAACAATGACCGACATCGCATAATCCAGATAAGAGTTCTTAAGCTCTTCCTCAATGTTGACCGGTGTAATTTCTCTCGCAAGGTCGCTCATCTAACCGCTATCCCTCTACTGTATCCCGGATTCAAAGGTCGCAAATTATAACACAGCCGCGCTAAGAGAGGTAAAGCAATACGGTTTATTCATGGCGCGCTGCTGATATACTCGCAGGTCTGAACAGAAAAGGAGTAAAAGCGCCCATGAATGCCGAAAAAACGTCGGTAGCCCCTAACGTCGATCATGCTGAAATCGCCAAATTCGAAGCCGTCGCCTCGCGCTGGTGGGATCTGGAGGGCGAGTTCAAACCGCTCCACCGCATTAACCCCCTGCGGCTGGGCTATATCGCCGAACGCTCTGGCGGCCTGTTCGGTAAAAAAGTCCTCGATGTCGGCTGCGGCGGCGGCATCCTCGCCGAGAGCATGGCGCGCGAAGGCGCGACGGTCACCGGGCTGGACATGGGCGCCGAGCCGCTGCAGGTGGCGAAACTGCACGCCCTGGAGAGCGGAATTCAGGTGGAGTATGTTCAGGAAACGGTTGAAGAACATGCCGCGAAGCATCCGCAGCAATATGACGTCGTCACCTGCATGGAGATGCTGGAGCACGTCCCTGACCCACAGTCGGTCGTCCACGCCTGCGCGCGGCTGGTGAAGCCTGGCGGCCAGGTCTTCTTCTCCACCATCAACCGTAACGGTAAAGCGTGGCTGATGGCAGTGGTCGGCGCGGAATATGTCATGAAGATGGTGCCCAAAGGCACTCATGATGTGAAAAAGTTTATCAAGCCGGCCGAACTGCTGGGCTGGGTAGATCAGACTTCTCTGAAAGAGCAGCATATCATCGGCCTGCATTACAATCCGTTGACCAACACCTTCAAGTTGGCGCCGGGGGTTGATGTTAACTATATGTTGCATACCAGCGCCAAAAAAGCGTGACGTCAGCACCTGCGCTTATGATGATTGCGCGGCATCAAGCCGCGTGATTATTTCTTCCGATGAAGAAATCAGCACTCGATCAAATTTTCATTTTTTTTTCTGTTTTATTGACTTCTTCTCCAGGCCTTATGCGACGTGGACTTGCGGATTATTACCCTTCCGCAACCTCAATTTAACGTCAAAATCAACCCTTGTACTCAAAAGATTCCTTACTAAAATACTCACCATATAGCGTTCCTTTTATCGACAACCCCCTACATATAGTATTTATCCACAGAGTTAGTCACAATGGCCTTCTGTGGATAAACGGGGGATATTTTCTTTCACGGACAGGTAAAATCCACATGAATCAGAGTCTGCTGGTGACAAAGCGCGACGGAACCACCGAGCGCATCAATCTCGACAAAATCCATCGCGTACTGGATTGGGCGGCAGAAGGACTGAATAACGTTTCGATTTCCCAGGTAGAGTTGCGCTCGCATATCCAGTTCTATGACGGCATTAAAACCGCGGACATCCACGAAACCATTATCAAAGCCGCTGCGGATCTGATCTCCCGCGAGGCGCCGGATTACCAGTACCTCGCCGCGCGTCTGGCGATTTTCCATTTGCGTAAAAAAGCCTTCGGCCAGTTTGAGCCGCCGGCGCTTTACGATCACGTGGTGAAGATGGTCGAGAAGGGTAAATACGATCATCATCTGCTGGAAGACTACACGGAAGAAGAGTTCCAGCAGATGGACGGTTTCCTCGACCACTGGCGCGACATGAACTTCTCCTACGCTGCCGTTAAGCAGCTGGAAGGCAAGTATCTGGTACAAAACCGCGTCACCGGCGAAATTTATGAGAGCGCGCAGTTCCTCTATATTCTGGTGGCTGCCTGCCTGTTCTCTAACTACCCGCGCGAAACGCGTCTGGACTACATCAAGCGTTTCTACGACGCGGTGTCGACCTTTAAAATCTCGCTGCCGACGCCGATCATGTCCGGCGTGCGTACCCCAACCCGTCAGTTCAGCTCCTGCGTGCTGATCGAGTGCGGCGACAGCCTGGACTCCATCAACGCCACCTCCAGCGCGATTGTGAAATACGTTTCCCAGCGCGCCGGCATCGGCATCAACGCCGGCCGCATTCGCGCGCTGGGCAGCCCGATCCGCGGCGGCGAAGCCTTCCACACCGGCTGCATTCCGTTCTACAAACATTTCCAGACCGCGGTGAAGTCCTGCTCGCAGGGCGGCGTACGCGGCGGCGCGGCGACCCTCTTCTACCCAATGTGGCATCTGGAAGTGGAAAGCCTGCTGGTGCTGAAAAACAACCGCGGGACCGACGCCAACCGCGTTCGTCACATGGACTACGGGGTGCAGATCAACAAGCTGATGTACACCCGTCTGCTGAAGGGCGGCGACATTACCCTGTTCAGCCCTTCCGACGTCCCGGGCCTGTATGACGCTTTCTTCGCCGATCAGGACGAATTTGAGCGCCTGTACACCCAGTACGAGCAGGACGACAGCATTCGCAAGCAGCGCATTAAAGCGGTTGAGCTGTTCTCGCTGATGATGCAGGAGCGCGCCTCCACCGGCCGCATCTACATCCAGAACGTCGACCACTGCAACACCCACAGCCCGTTCGATCCGGTGGTCGCCCCGGTGCGCCAGTCTAACCTGTGCCTGGAGATCGCCCTGCCGACTAAACCGCTGGAAGACGTCAACGACGAAAACGGCGAAATCGCGCTGTGCACCCTGTCGGCCTTCAACCTCGGGGCTATCGACAGTCTCGACGATCTGGAAGAGCTGGCGGTGCTGGCGGTGCGTGCCCTGGACGCGCTGCTCGACTATCAGGATTACCCCATCCCGGCCGCCAAACGCGGCGCGATGGGCCGCCGTACGCTGGGCATCGGCGTGATCAACTTCGCTTACTATCTGGCGAAGCATGGCAAACGCTACTCCGACGGCAGCGCCAACAACCTGACCCACAAAACGTTCGAAGCGATTCAGTACTACCTGCTGAAGGCCTCCAACGAACTGGCTATCGAACAGGGCGCTTGCCCGTGGTTCAACGAAACCACCTATGCGCAGGGTATCCTGCCGATCGATACCTATAAAAAAGACCTGGACGGCATCGTCAGCGAAGCCCTGCACTACGACTGGGAAGCGCTTCGCGCGTCCATCAAAACCCACGGCCTGCGTAACTCCACGCTCTCCGCGCTGATGCCGTCCGAGACCTCGTCGCAGATCTCCAACGCCACCAACGGCATCGAGCCGCCGCGCGGCCACGTGAGTATCAAAGCGTCGAAGGATGGGATCCTGCGCCAGGTGGTGCCGGACTACGAAAACCTGCAGAACGCCTACGAACTGCTGTGGGAAATGCCGAACAACGACGGCTACCTGCAGCTGGTGGGTATCATGCAGAAGTTTATCGACCAGTCGATCTCTGCGAATACCAACTACGATCCGACGCGCTTCCCTTCCGGAAAAGTGCCGATGCAGCAGTTGCTGAAAGACCTGCTCAACGCCTATAAATTCGGCGTCAAAACGCTGTACTATCACAACACCCGTGATGGCGCTGAAGACGCTCAGGATGACCTGGCCCCGTCCATCCAGGACGACGGCTGCGAAAGCGGCGCTTGTAAGATCTAAGGTATTTTTGCCGGGTGGCGCTACGCTTACCCGGCCTACGATTTTGTAGGCCCGGCCAACGCATCGCCGCCGGGCAATACAGTTCAACAGGACTCACTTCAATGGCATACACCACTTTTTCACAGACGAAAAACGATCAGCTGCTTGAGCCAATGTTTTTTGGCCAGCCGGTTAACGTGGCCCGCTACGACCAGCAAAAATACGATATCTTTGAAAAGCTGATTGAAAAACAGCTCTCCTTCTTCTGGCGCCCGGAAGAGGTTGACGTCTCCCGCGATCGCATTGACTACCAGGCGCTGCCGGAACATGAAAAACACATTTTCATCAGCAACCTGAAGTACCAGACGCTGCTCGACTCCATCCAGGGCCGTAGCCCGAACGTGGCACTGCTGCCGCTGATCTCCATCCCGGAGCTGGAGACCTGGGTGGAAACCTGGGCCTTCTCCGAGACCATTCATTCGCGCTCGTACACCCATATCATCCGCAACATCGTCAACGACCCGGCTACCGTGTTCGACGATATCGTCACCAACGAGCAGATCCAGAAGCGTGCCGAGGGGATCTCCCACTATTACGATTCGCTGATCGAGATGACCAGCTACTGGCACCTGCTGGGCGAAGGCACCCACACCGTCAACGGCAAGACCGTGACCGTCAATCTGCGCGAGCTGAAAAAGAAACTCTATCTGTGCCTGATGAGCGTCAATGCCCTGGAAGCGATCCGCTTCTACGTCAGCTTCGCCTGCTCCTTCGCCTTTGCCGAGCGCAAACTGATGGAAGGCAACGCCAAAATTATCCGCCTGATCGCCCGCGATGAAGCGCTGCACCTGACCGGCACTCAGCATATGCTGAACCTGCTGCGCTCCGGCAGCGACGATCCGGAAATGGCGGAAATCGCCGAAGAGTGCAAGCAGGAGTGCTATGACCTGTTCGTGCTGGCGGCGCAGCAGGAGAAAGAGTGGGCGGACTACCTGTTCCGCGACGGCTCGATGATTGGCCTGAACAAAGATATTCTCTGCCAGTACGTCGAGTACATCACCAATATCCGCATGCAGGCGGTAGGCCTCGATCTGCCGTTCCAGACCCGCTCCAACCCGATCCCGTGGATCAACACCTGGCTGGTCTCCGACAACGTCCAGGTGGCGCCGCAGGAAGTAGAGGTCAGCTCTTACCTGGTCGGCCAGATCGACTCTGAAGTCGATGCCGACGACCTGAGCAATTTCCAGCTGTAATGAAGCGGATCTTCTTGAAAATCTCTGACACTCGCCTTGAGTGTCAGGATGAACACCCTTCCCTGTTGGCTGCTCTTGAATCGCATAATATCGACGTCGAGTATCAGTGCCGCGCAGGCTATTGCGGCTCCTGCCGCACTCGTCTGGTCTCCGGCCAGGTTGACTGGCTGACCGAGCCGCTGGCCTTTATCCAGCCGGGAGAAATTTTGCCCTGCTGCTGCCGGGCGAAAGGCGATATTGAGATCGAGATGTAGTCTTGTCAGGTGGCGCTACGCTTACCTGACCTACTGTTCCAGGACCGGCCGTTTACGCACTGCCGCCCTGGGCTGCTGAAACTGCCGGTGTTGCGGCCTCAAAATCGCTGAGACGTTCCCGGAAGGCCAGGGCAGCCCGCATGGATGCGGGCTGAGGGCCGTGTTTTGCACGGACGCTGCCTCGGCCCGACCCGAAGCCTGCAGGGATATTTAGCGTTTAGCGTCCAGGAATTGCACCGCTTTATCCGGGAAATCGGTAAACAAGCCATCGACGTCCGCCTGGCGATACAGCAGGTCAAAGAGCTGATTGACGTTGCTGGCGTACTCCGGCAGCTGATCCGCGCGCACGGTATACGGATGCACCTGGAGATGGCTGGCGTGCGCCTCCTTCACCATCGCCGTCAGCTTCACCGCCCCCGGCTTTGAGCCTTCCGCCACCAGCATATGATAATCCGGACCAATGCCGTCGGCGTACTGCGCAATCTGCGCCATTGCCCCCGGCTTGAACATCCAGTCATAGCTGTAGTTCACCCACTTGCCGTCAGCCTGCCGCTGCTGGGTTTCATTCCAGTCGGTATAGGCGATAAGCTGCACCAGCTTGAGATCCATGCCCATCTTCGGCTCCAGCTCATGCTTAATACGCTTGAGCTCGCTGGCGTCAAAGCACTGCAGATACACCTTATCCTGCTTGCTGGTGTAGCCATATTCTTTCAGCACTTTCAGCGTGCTGGCGGCAATATCTTTGCCTTCCTGATGGTGGAACCACGGCGCTTTGATTTCCGGGTAAATACCGATGTTTTTGCCGGTGGAATGATTCAGCCCCTGGACAAACTCAATCTCTTCTTCAAAGGTATGAATGCGGAAATCGGATTTGCCCATCGGGAAACGCCCGGGATAGGTTTGCACATTCTTGCCATCTTTCGGCTCAAAGCCTTCGGTAAACGTCAGCGACTTGATCTCGGCCAGGGTAAAGTCGATGGCGTAAAAACGGCCATCTTGACGCGCCCGCTGCGGGAAGCGCTGAGCGACGTCGGTCACCCGATCCAGATAGTGGTCGTGCAACACCACCAGTCGGTCGTCTTTGGTCATCACCAGGTCTTGCTCAAGGTAATCCGCCCCCTGCGCGTAGGCCATCGCTTTCGCCGGCAGGGTATGTTCAGGCAGATAACCGCTGGCGCCCCGGTGGGCGATAACCATTTTATCCGCCGCTGTCGCGCTGAAGCAAAGCGCCGAACTGGCCAACATCATGCCGCTCATTAGCGCGGTGAGTTTCATGTTCATCGCCGCTCCTTAGGCTTGCTTCAGCTGTTGATGATGGCGGCGTTCACCGAGCATCACGATAACCAGCAGGACAACCGCCAGCACGCTGCCGCCGATCATCACCATAAAGCCGCCGTCCCAGCCGAAGAAATCGACGGTGTAGCCGACGATGGCGCTCGCGGCCACGGAACCGCCGAGGTAACCGAACAGGCCGGTGAAGCCTGCGGCGGTGCCGGCGGCTTTCTTCGGCGCCAGCTCCAGCGCATGCAGACCAATCAGCATCACCGGGCCGTAGATCAGGAAGCCGATAATAATCATACAGGCCATATCGACGCCCGGGTTACCCGGCGGGTTCAGCCAGTACACGACGGTCGCGATGGTCACCAGGGTCATAAAGAACACGCCGGTGGCGCCGCGGTTGCCTTTAAACACTTTATCCGACATCCAGCCGCACAGCAGGGTGCCCGGGATCCCCGCGTACTCGTACAGGAAGTAGGCCCAGGAGGATTTATCCAGCGCGAAGTGCTTCACCTCTTTCAGGTAGGTCGGCGACCAGTCGAGAATGCCGTAGCGCAGCAGATAAACGAAGACGTTGGCGACCGCGATGTACCACAGCAGCTTGTTCGGCAGAATGTACTGCATAAAGATCTGCTTCGCCGTCAGCTCTTGTTCATGCTCTTCGCTGTAATCGTCCGGGTAGTCGTTTTTATACTCTTCGATCGGCGGCAGGCCGCAGGACTGCGGCGTATCGCGCATCATCGCGAAGGCGAAAATCGCTAGCAGAATAGCGCCGAAAGCCGGCATATAGAGCGCCGCATGCCAGTCGTTAAACCAGGCCATACCCAACAGGAACAGCAGCGGCGGAATCCCCCCGCCGACGTTATGCGCGCAGTTCCACACTGAAACAATTCCGCCGCGCTCTTTCTGCGACCACCAGTGGACCATGGTACGGCCGCACGGCGGCCAGCCCATCCCCTGGAACCAGCCGCAGAGGAACAGCAGCACGAACATGATCATGATGCTCGAGGTGGCCCACGGTACGAAGCCCATCACCAGCATCACCAGCGCGGCGAGGATCAGCCCCGCCGGCAGGAAAATGCGCGGATTCGAACGGTCAGAGACCGATCCCATGATGAATTTCGAAAATCCGTAGGCAATGGAGATGCCGGAAAGGGCGAAACCGAGATCGCCGCGAGAGAAACCTTGCTCGATAAGATAGGGCATTGCCAGTGCAAAGTTCTTACGAACCAGATAGTAAGCGGCATAACCAAAGAAGATGCCGATAAAAATCTGCCAGCGTAACCGACGATAGAGCGGGTCGATCTCCGCGGCTGGCAAACGCGCTTTATGCGCGGCGGGTTTAAAAATACTTAACATATCAGCCTCCGTGGCCCTTGCTGTTTTTTACTGACGTCACGACAACAATCCCAGATTAATCACCAACTTCGAATCTGGCCGCGATGGTAGGCAATACGTAGAGCTGATACTGTGAAACATCGCACAATTTGTTACAGAAATATGACAAAAGGTTCCAATGTGAGCACAAAATCACATAATGCGCTCAAATAACGCGCGAATATGCTCGAAATCAAACAATAACCTTATTGATTGTGGCTAAATGGCGGTAAACGAAAGCAGAGGAGCTGAAGATGACGGGACGTCTTGATAGCGAGGTCATCATCATCGGCGGCGGAGCAACCGGCGCTGGCATCGCCCGCGACTGCGCCCGACGCGGATTACGCACAGTGCTCATTGAGCGCCATGATATCGCCACCGGGGCCACCGGCCGTAATCATGGGCTGTTGCACAGCGGCGCCCGCTATGCGGTGACCGACAACGAATCCGCCCGCGAATGCATCAGTGAGAACCGCATCCTGCGCCGCATCGCCCGTCACTGTATCGAACCGGCCGGCGGTCTGTTCATTACCCTGCCTGAAGACGATCTGGCCTGGCAGCAGACCTTTATCGCCGCCTGCCAGCAGGCTGGCATAGAGGCCACGCCGCTTTCTGCGCAGGAGGCGCTGCGCCGCGAGCCCGCCGTCAACCCGACGCTGCTGGGGGCGGTGCAGGTCCCGGATGGCACCATTGACCCGTTTCGCCTCACCGCGGCCAATATGCTCGACGCCCGCGAACACGGCGTGCAGATCCTCACCGGCTGCGAAGTGACAGGCCTGCTGCGCCAGGGCGACCGCGTCTGTGGCGTCCAGGTATACGATCGTCAGCTTCACCAGACCCGCGCTCTGTACGCCGGGGTAGTGGTCAATGCCGCCGGTATCTGGGGGCAGCGCATTGCGGAATATGCCGACCTGCGCATCACCATGTTCCCGGCGAAGGGATCGCTGTTGATCCTTGACCACCGGATTAACAACCTGGTGATCAACCGCTGCCGTAAGCCAGCCGATGCCGATATTCTGGTGCCCGGGGATACCATCTCGCTGATCGGCACCACCTCGATGCATATTCCTTATGACGAAATTGACGACAACCGGGTAACGACCACGGAAGTCGAAACCCTGCTGCGCGAAGGTGAAAAGCTGGCGCCGGTCATGGGCCGCACCCGGATCCTCCGCGCCTACTCCGGCGTGCGCCCGCTGGTGGCCAGCGACAACGATCCCAGCGGACGCAGCGTCAGCCGCGGCATCGTCCTGCTCGACCATGCTCAGCGCGACGGCATGGAAGGCTTCATTACCATCACCGGCGGCAAGCTGATGACCTATCGCCTGATGGCCGAGTGGGCCACCGACGCCGTCTGTCGTAAGCTGGGCAACACCACCCCCTGTTCCACGGCCGAGAGCCCGCTCCCCGGGTCGCAGGAGCCGACGGAAAGCACCCTGCGAAAAATTATCTCCCTGCCGGGCCCGCTGCGCGGCTCTGCTGTCTACCGCCATGGCGATCGCACGCCGGCCTGGCTTGGCGACAGCCGCCAGCACCGTAGTCTGGTCTGCGAATGCGAAGCCGTCACCGCTGGTGAAGTGAAATACGCGGTGGAAAATCTGGCGGTCCACACCCTGCTCGACCTGCGCCGCCGTACCCGGATTGGCATGGGGACCTGCCAGGGGGAACTCTGCGCCTGCCGCGCCGCCGGTCTGCTGCAGCGCTTTAACGTCACCACCCCCGCGCAGTCGTTGACCCAGCTGTCGGCGTTTCTCAATGAGCGCTGGAAGGGCGTGCAGCCCATCGCCTGGGGCGACGCGCTGCGCGAAAGCGAATTCACCCGCTGGGTCTACCTCGGCCTGTGCGGACTACCACAGGAGCATCAGGATGAAATTTGACTGCGCGATTATCGGCGGCGGACTGGCCGGCCTGCTGTGCGGCCTGACGCTGAATCAGTCCGGCCTGCGCAGCGTTATCATCAGCCGCGGGCAAAGCGCGTTGCATTTTTCCTCCGCGTCGTTAGATCTGCTCTCGGCGCTGCCGAACGGCGATAACGTCACTGACCTCGCGCAAGGTCTGCAGCAGCTCGCTGAACTGCTTCCTGAGCACCCTTATTCCCGGCTCGGCGCCGGGGCGGTGCTCGAATACGCAAAACAAACTGAAGCCCTGCTGGCCGCCTGCGGCGCGGTGATGCAGGGCGACGCGCACCGCCCGCACCGGCGGGTAACGCCGCTGGGGACGCTGCGCGCGGCGTGGCTATCGCCGCAGGAGGTTCCTGTCGCGCCACTCCCCCGACAGGGGGTCTGTCTGGTGGGGATCAGCGGCTTTGCCGATTTTCAGCCGCATCTCGCCGCCGCCGCGCTCGGGCAAACCGGCGTCACCGCCGTAGCGGCGGAAATCGAGTTACCGCTGCTGGATGTTTTACGTGACAACCCCACCGAGTTTCGCGCCGCCAATATCGCCCGCCTCCTCGACGATGAAAACCACTGGCCTGCCCTGCATGCGGCGCTGCTGCCGCTGGCGCAGCAGCATGAGCTGCTAATCATGCCCGCCTGCTTTGGCCTCGCCGACGATCGCCTGTACCACTGGCTGCAGGCGCGCCTGCCCTGCCCGCTGCGTCTGCTGCCGACGCTGCCGCCTTCGGTTCCCGGGATGCGCCTGCACAGTTTGCTGCAGCGGCAGTTTATTCGCGGCGGCGGCACCTGGCTTGCCGGCGATGAAGTGGTGAACATCAGCCATCGACAGGGCGCCGTCGAGGCCGTCTGGACGCGAAATCACGGCGATATTGCGCTGCGTCCGCGTTTTACCGTGCTGGCCAGCGGCAGCTTTTTCAGTAACGGTCTTGTCGCCACGCGGGATAGCGTGCGCGAACCCATTCTCGGTCTCGATCTACAGCAGACCCTGCCGCGCGACGACTGGTACCAGCGCGACTTCTTTGCCTCCCAGCCGTGGCAGCGCTTCGGGGTGAAAACCGATGCCCTGCTGCGCCCCATGCTGGGCGGGCAGCCGTTCAGCAATCTTTTCGCCATCGGTTCGCTGCTCGGCGGGTTCGATGCCATTCAGCTCGGCTGCGGCGGCGGGGGCTGCGCCGTCACCGCACTGCACGCCGCCAGACAGATCCACGCCCTCGCCGGAGGCCGACCATGAACGATACCCGTTTTGAAAGCTGCATTAAGTGCACGGTCTGTACCACTACCTGTCCGGTAAGCCGGGTCAATCCGCGCTATCCCGGGCCGAAACAGGCGGGGCCGGACGGCGAACGCCTGCGCCTGAAGGATGGCGCGCTGTACGATGAGGCGCTCAAGTACTGCATTAACTGCAAGCGCTGTGAGGTCGCCTGCCCGTCGGATGTGAAAATTGGCGATATCATTCAACGCGCCCGGGCACAGTATGGCCAGCAAAAACCGACCCTGCGCGACGCCATTCTCAGCCATACCGACCTGATGGGCACCCTTTCCACCCCCTTTGCCCCACTGGTAAACGCCACCACCGGCTTAAAACCGGTACGCCGCCTGCTCGACGCGGCGCTCAATATCGATCATCGCCGCACGCTGCCAAAATATGGCTTCGGCACCTTCCGCCGCGCTTTCCGCCAGCTCGCGGCCAGACAGGCGCAGTACCCTGAGCAGGTGGCCTTCTTTCATGGTTGCTACGTCAACTATAACCACCCGCAGTTGGGCAAGGATCTGATTCGCGTCGTCAATGCGCTGGGCACCGGCGTGCAGTTGTTATCACGGGAAAAATGCTGCGGCGTGCCGCTGATCGCCAACGGCTTTTTTGACAAAGCGCGTAAGCAGGCGCAGAGCAACGTCGCCGCGATGCGGGAAAACGCGCTGCCGATCATCGCCACCTCCTCGACCTGCACCTTTACGCTGCGCGATGAATACCCGCACCTCCTTGATGTCGACAACAGCGATCTCCGCGACCGGGTGGAGCTGGCCACTCGCTGGATCTGGAAACAACTGGATAGTGGCAAAACGCTGCCGCTGCGCCCGCTGCCGCTGAAGGTGGTCTATCACACGCCGTGCCATATGGAGAAAATGGGCTGGTCGCTGTATACCCTCGAACTGCTGCGGCTGATCCCCGGCCTGCAGCTGGAAGTGCTGGATTCGCAGTGCTGCGGCATCGCCGGCACCTACGGGTTTAAGACTGAGAATTACGCGGTATCCCAGGCTATCGGCGCCCCGCTGTTCCGTCAGATTGAGGAGAGCGGGGCCGACATCGTCGTCACCGACTGCGAGACCTGTAAATGGCAGATAGAAATGTCCACCAGCAAAGGCTGCGAACATCCGCTGACGGTGCTGGCGCAGGCGCTCGCCTGAGTCCGGCGCCAGCCTGTGCCGTCAATAGCTCGCTTTCTCCTGCGGCTGAGCGCTGGCGGATTTAAACATTGCCAGCCGGCGGTCCAGCGCCTGGGTGTACAGCATGGTATCGACCCCGACGGCGACGAAATTGGCCCCCCAGGCGAGACATTTTTCCGCCATCGCCGGGTCGACCGCCAGAAATCCGGCCGCTTTTCCCGCCGCGCGAATGCGCCGGATGCTCTGCTCAATCACCCGCTGCACGTCAGGATGGCCTGCATCGTCCGGGTGTCCCAGCGAAGCGGAGAGATCCGCCGGCCCGATAAACACCCCGTCAATGCCCTCCACCTCGAGGATAGCGTCCAGATTTTCCAGCGCGGTTCGGCTCTCCACCTGAATCAGCAGACAGAGTTCGTCATTCGCCTCCGCCATATAATTCTCCACTCTGCCCCAGCGCGCCGCCCGGGCCACGCCGGCGCCAACGCCGCGGCTACCGACGGGAGGATAACGGGTTGCCGAGACGACTTCCCGCGCCTGCTCGGCGGTATCGACCATCGGCACCAGCAACGTTCTGGCACCAATATCCAGCACCTGTTTTATCAGGCTGCGGCTGCCCTCCACCGGACGGATCACCGGCTGACTGGCATAAGGGGCGATGGCCTGGAGCTGATGATAAAGGTCCTGAATAGTGTTCGGGGCATGCTCGCCGTCGATCAGCAGCCAGTCATATCCTGAAGTGGCGGCAATCTCCGCCAGATAGGAGGAGGTCGAGCTCAGCCACAGGCCTATTTGCGTCTCACCGCGTAATAATCCACGTTTGAAGGGGTTTGATAACAGTGCGTTCATAGCGATTCCTTTAATCAATGCTGTACGCCGCCGCGCTGAGGAACCGCGCGGGTGAGGCTTAATGAGAAGATGGTGATCACCCCGATGATGGCCACGCCGGCCAGGGTTAACAGTCCAGCGGCGCTGCTGGCGAACAGCGTTTCGGCCTGCACGCGAACGATCGGCGCCAGAAAGCCGCCGATGGCGCCAAACAGGTTAACGAAGCCAATCCCGGCGGCCAGCGCCGTGCCGGAGAGCAGCTGCGTCGGCATCGTCCAGAAGACCGGCTGCACGGCAATCACCCCAACCGCCGCCACGCACAGCGCGATGATGGCCAGCACCGGCGCCACCAGCCCGGAAACCGCAATCCCGACCGCTGCCGCCAGCAGCGTCAGCGCGGCAATATTGCGCCGCTCGCCGGTACGATCGGAGTAGCGAGGGATAAGCCAGGTACCGAACAGCGCCGCCACCCATGGAATAGCCGTCACCATCGAGGCAATGAAGCCGACTTTGGTGCCCAACAGCGCGGCGACCTGAGTGGGCAGGAAGAAAATCAGGCCATAGACCGCCACCTGAATGGTCATGTAGGTCAGCGCCAGCTGCCAGACCCGCCCGTTACGCAGCGCATCGGACAGACGCGAGGTGACCTTTTTCTCCTCCTCTCGCGCCAGCTCGCCTATCAGGGCCTGTTTCTCCGCCGCGCTCAGGAAGCGGGCATGCTGCGGCGAATCGTCCAGCCAGAAGAAGGTGAACGCTCCTGCGGCGACGGCGAGCAGGCCTTCAATCACAAACATCCAGAACCAGCCGGGATGGCCCATAAACCCATGCATCTCCAGCAGCGCGCCGGATAAAGGCGAACCGAGGGTCAGCGCCAGCGGCGCCCCCATATAAAAAAGCCCCATAATGCTGGCGCGGTTTTGCTGGGGAAACCACTGAGACGTGAGGTAGATCATTCCGGGGAAGAAGCCCGCCTCCGCCGCGCCCAGCAGGGTACGTACCAGCAGGAATTTCGCTTCCGTATCCGCCCACGCCATCGCCGCCGACAGCACGCCCCACAGCAGCGTGGTGCAGCCGATCCATTTTCTGGCGCCAAATTTGCGCATCAGCAGGTTGGCCGGCACCCCAAGAAAGGCATAGACCACAAAGAAAATCCCCGCCCCCAGCGCATAGGCTTCGTTGCTGAGGCCAGTGTCCAGCTGGTAGGTCTCTTTGGCGAAACCGATATTCGAACGGTCAAGAAACGCCAGCACGTACAGCGCCAGCATAAAGGGGATTAAGCGGGCGCGGTTTTTCTTCACCACGCTCTCCAGCAGAGTGTTGCTCATCATAATATCCTCAGGCGTGGGCCGCCGGGCGGCCCGGGGGATCAGTGTTGATAAGGACGTTTCAGGTTGCAGTCGCGATTGAGCTCGACGCCAAAGCCGGGTTTATCCAGTACCGATTTATGAATGCGCCCCCTCTCCGGCACCGGCTCGCCGAGCAGGATCGGGTCGAACTGCGGACGCAGCGTGGCGCAGTCAGGACTGGTCATCAGAAACTCGCTGAACGGCGTGTTGGTGAAAGTGATCACCGCATGATGTGAGTAAACCGACGAGCCGTGCGGCACCACCAGCTGCCCGCGCGCTTTAGCAATAGCCGCTATCTCCACCAGCGTGGTTAAGCCGCCGCACCAGCCGACGTCGGGCTGCATAATATCGATTCCGGTCTCCGACAGGGTGCGGAAGGACTGCAGGGTGCCGTGGTGCTCGCCGCTGGTCACCATCATCCCGGCCGGCGCCTGGCGCTTCAGCTCGCGATAACCTTCATACTGCTGCGGCGGCAGGCACTCCTCGATCCACTTGAGGTTGTAAGGGGCGCAGGCATGGGCAAGTTTGGTGGCATAGTTAACGTCCTGGCTCATCCAGCAGTCCAGCATTAACCAGAAATCCGGGCCGCATTTTTCGCGCATGTCCGCCACCATGGCGACGTCTTTGCGGATCCCGGCGTCGCCATCGTGCGGCCCCCAGTGGGTGGGCATTTTGCCACCGATAAAGCCCATCTCCTGCGCCAGATCCGGACGGGCGCCGGTGGCATAGAACTGGATTTCGTCACGCACCGCTCCGCCCAGCAGTTTGTAGACCGGCAGGCCAACCACTTTCCCGAACAGATCCCACAGCGCAAGGTCGACACAGGAGATGGTGTTCATCACCAGACCGCCGGATCCTGCGTAGTAAAGGGTGGCGTTGAGCATCTGGTCGTGGATCAGTTTGATATCGCTGACGCATTTGCCTTCGATAAAGCGGTTGAGATGTTTTTCCACGATAAAGCAGCCCATCTCTCCGGCCGTCGACACGGCAAAGCCGGTCTGCCCGTTGTCGGCTTCCACTTCCACAATCAGCGTGCCCAGCACGTTGATGCCAAACGACTGGCGGGACTGCTCATACTGTTTGTATTTGCTCATCGGGGTGGCGATATGATCGTCAATCCAGTGGTTAGCCCCCTGATCGTGGTAATCGCCGCCGCCGGCGCCCTGCTCTGCGGTGGCGCCGCCGGTAAACCAGGCGCGGACGTGTTTAATTTTCGGTAGGGTCATGGTGTTCTCCTTATGATGAGGCGAGTTGTTCAAAGGGGCTTTTCCACCCCAGCAGTCGTGAAATATCTTTCGCGCAGGCAATCGCCTTACCGGCAAGGTAATCGCGATTGTCTTCATTGATTTGCAGACGGGTACCCACCACCGAGATGGCGGCGGTCAGGTCGTTATTGGCGTTAAAAACCGGGGCGGCCACGCAGCGCACGTCCGGATAGTCCTCGCCATTATCAAAGCTCCAGCCCCGGGCGCGGATCCGCCCCAGCTCCTCCCGCAGCTGTTGAGCATTGCTGATGGTCGTTGGCGTAGCCCGCTCCCACTGCAGTTCTTCGATAATCGATGCCTGAACCCCGGCGGGCTGCCAGGCCAGCAGACATTTGCCGATCCCGGAGCGGTAAAGCGACAGGCTCTTTCCTTCGTGCGAACGCACGCTAATGGTGGCGGGTGATTCAATTTTCAGAATGTAGTAGGCGTTACCGTGATCGATAATGCCCAGATGGCAGAGCAGGCCGCACTCATCCATCAGGCGGGTCAGGCGCGGCCGCGCCAGCTCGCGCAGGTCCATTTTGCTTAGCGCCTGCCCGGCCAGCTCCACCAGTTTGGTCCACAGGCAGTAGTTATCCTGATTATCCATACTGATGAAGCGCTGCTTTTTCAGCTCGCCCAGCAGCAGATAAACCGTGCTTTTCGGGATCCCCAGCTCCGCTATTATCGTCGCCGCGCTGCAGGGTCCGATGCGGCCAATTAAATTGAGGATCTCAATCGCGCGGGTCAGCGCCGGGACTTTCGTTGATTCCAACATACTGGACTCCAATCCTGAATACTGGAATCAGTGTTGCGGTTGTCCGGGCGGTAAAGTGTGAGCGACATCGCGGGGCAATCGCTTTCCCGTATGCTGGACCGTTCGCAGCGGAAAATTGCGACTTAACGCACAGAATTTTTTCAGGAGAGTACAACAGGCTGGACAACCGGCGCCCGGGAGAAGCCCGCGCGCCGGGAAACGACTTACATTGAGAGGGAATCCACCACGTTAATCCAGCCATGTTCACTGGCCAGCGGTTGGCCATTCAGCCAGCGACGCAGCAGGTTTAATGCCATCATGGCGCAGACTTCCTGGCGTACCGCCAGGCTGTGGCGAGTGACGCTAAACTTCACCCGCAGCGCGAAGGTGCCGTCGGGGGTGGCCAGGGCCACGTTAAGATGATCGTTTTCCTGGCCGCTCACCGCCAGGGCCAGGCCGGCAAAATGGTTAATGCGCCGCTCGGCCGCCCAGCGGGCCGCCTGCGCCAGCGTCTCCTCCTGCGCCGGGACCACTTCGCTGGCCAGCAGCGGCGCGCCGGCGCGGGACAGCTGGAGCGCCAGCAGACCGCCGGTAAACTGCTCGCTGAGCGTCAGGCTCAGCTGCCGCTCCTGCAGACAGCGTGCAATCTGCGCCGGTAACCCTTCAGTGCCTTCGAAAATCAGGCTGTCGCCAGCCACTTTACGCACTTCCGGCCACAGGGCCAGCATGGCGTCACGCTGCTCAGCCGGTCCGGTCAGCTTCAGCTCAATGATCGGCATCGACGAGCGGTAGCCCATCACCACGCCAGGCGGTAACGTCAGCGGATTGAGGTTTTGCGCCAGCTCGCTTTCCGAGCGGCCAAAAGTGGTCAGCCGCAGGCATACCGGCGGTTCCGGCAGCGTAAAGCGCTGGCGCAGGCGCGGTAAAATCTCCTGCTCGACCATCACTTTGAATTCAGAGGGAACGCCGGGGGTGAAAAACATCAGGCAGCGATTGAGCTGGATGGCAAAGCCGCAGGCCGTGCCCACCGGGTTATTGATCATCTCGGCGCTGGCGGGGATTTCCGCCTGCTTACGGTTGCTTTCCGCCATCGGCCGCCCGCGTTCAGCAAAGAAGCGGGTCATGGTTTCCAGCCACTCCGGATGCAAAATAAGTCCTTCGCCTTTCGCGGTGGCCGCGGCCAGCGCGCTCAGGTCGTCGCTGGTTGGGCCGAGGCCGCCATTGACGATCAGCACATCCGCCTGTTCGCTGCGTTCGCGCAGCATCGCCACCAGCGCATCGAGATCGTCGCCGACGGTATTACGGCGCGTTAATGGTAAACCCTGATTAAAAAAGAAATCCGCCAGCCATGCTGCATTGGTGTCAACGATTTGACCATGCAACACTTCATCGCCAGTGGACAGCATTTCCACATTCAACATTGCTCACTCCTTGCCTGCCAGGTGGCAAATACTATAACGCAAAGCGGGAGGCTGACGAGGAGGAAAATCTGGCGCGGCAAGAGAAGACCGCGCCGGAGGAGATTAGAAGCTGGCGCTGGCGCCGATGTACGGGCCGTCGGCGATGGTGTTATCGCGGTTGCCATCTTTGCCCGCCAGGTTCAGATAGCGATAGCCTGCCTGGATGCTGAGCGGACGCATAATGGTCCAGCTGGCGCCGACGTTGGCTTCCTGATAGCTGTCAATGCCGCTGGAGAGGGAATCTGGAGAGTAGTAGTAGTCGCCATACAGACGGAAGCTGTCGCCGATTTTCCACTGCAGGCCGCCGCCGACCGCGGCCGCATAACCTTCATCACCCTGTTTCGGGTTGGTGTATACCCCTTTACCGCCCACGGTCGCCAGGAACGGCCCCAGCGGAATATTCAGGCCCAGGCCTAAACCCGCGGCGTCGCCGTCGTTATCGCTGTGCAGCCAGTTACCCGAAACAGCCAGACCGGTGGACTCGGTGCCGAAGCCGACCCCAAGGTTGGTGTAATGCTCGCCTGCTTCGCCGGTAACGCTGATCGCATGGGCCGCCGAAGAGACCAGCATGACGCCAGCCAGCGCCATAAAAATGCTTTTTTTCATTATTTACTCTATCCAGAAAATTAAAATCAAAGAAGTCCCGAAAAAACCTGAAAATTCTACTGCGCACTCGTCAGGAATCAATGACCTGGCGAAATGATTTTTCACAAGAGTGTAACCAGTTGCGTCTTTTTACAGCAATACCACCGCGCATTTGCGAAAGAATGTAAATTTCACCGCATTCATATTCAGTAGAATTATATTTAATTAGGTTGTATTGATTGAATAAATCTATATTTATCTGCGCAATCGCCATTGCGCAGGCTGTTTGAAGGAAGCAGAAAAATTAATGGGCGAGCAGGGCCAGGCGCTCCGGCGCAAGCCCCGTCAGCTTCGCCACCAGCGCCAGATCAAGCCCGTTTTCCAGCATCGCCTTGGCAATACGTTGCGCAGCCAATTGTTCTCCCTGTTCAAGACCTTGCTGCAGGCCCTGCTGATGGCCACGTTGTTCCAGAAACTGGGCAATGTTCATTAGCGTCTCCTTATGCAGCCGTCTGGGGACATTTTGCGCAAGATTACGTAAAAAGGCGACCGGATCGGCGGCATTTCCTGCCTGTAATAAATAGTGAAGCAGCGTCCTGAGCTGTCTGCGGCTAGTGTATCCCAGCGCCAACAGGCTGGCTAGTTGCTCCTGCAGTTCCATCATATCGCGTTGCCGGATATGCTTTTGCAGCAACTCAAGCATCGCGACCCGTCGGTGCTGCATTATTGTATCGTCAGGAAGCACCGTGATATCGATTAAGTGAAAATCCTGATTGTATACTTGCCGCGCGGTTTGCGGATGAGCAAATCCTTCCAGCCAGCACATGGGATACGGCCAGGGCGAGACTTGCCCATGATAAAAAAGCAGCGGGATCACCAATGGCAGTTGCGTATGTCCTTTATCCAGATGGCGCTGCATCGCTGCTATCGCATAACGCATCAGGCGAAATGCCATATGACGGTCCGCAGAGCTTTGATGTTCGATAAGCAGATAGATATATCCGTCCCCCGCCTGGGTTTGCAGCGAGTAAAGAATATCGGAATGGCTGGCGCGCAGGTCTTCATCGATAAAACTTCCGGACTCCAACTGCAGCGTTTGCAGATTGCATAATTCTCGCAAATGTTCAGGAAGGTGAATGTCCAGAAAATCCCGCGCCGTCGCCCGATGCGACAGTAGGTGTTTAAACACGGCGTCATGTGGGGAATGGGTGGTCCTTTCCATGGTGGCTCTCCATACGATAATTTTCGCTTAACTTATCACTCTGTAAAGCCAGCGCCGTATTTCCCTTGCGGTTTGCCGAGGCGCCTCGCAAACTGTTTCCTCGATACCCGGCCCGACTTACTGCGAAGGAGAAAAATCATGCGTCAAAGGACGATTGTTTGCCCGCTAATCCAAAATGATGGCCATTACCTGTTGTGCAAGATGGCTGCCGACCGCGGGGTTTTTCCAGGACAATGGGCCTTGTCCGGCGGCGGCGTGGAGCCAGGGGAACGTATCGAAGAGGCGCTGCGACGTGAAGTCCGCGAGGAGCTTGGCGAAAAACTGCAGTTGACCCGTATCACGCCATGGAGCTTCCGCGACGATACCCGCGTGAAAACCTATCCCGACGGGCGCCAGGAAACGATCTATATGATCTATCTGATCTTCGACTGCGTTAGCGCCAATCGCGACGTAACGATCAACGAGGAGTTTGACGATTACGCCTGGGTGAAAGCGGATGAGCTTAAAAACTACGATCTCAATGCCGCCACCCGCCTCACCCTGAGCATGAAGGGGCTACTCTGACGCCACGGTCAGCAGGCGCAGCGTCGCCTTCAGTCCGCCCAGGCTTTCGCTGCGCGAAAGCTGCAGGTGGCTACGATGCAAACGTGCAATATCGTTAACCAGCGCCAGGCCCAGCCCGGCGCCGGGAATCGCGCCCGCGTTATCGAGGCGGCGAAACGGCATCAGCGCCTGGTGTACCTGGTGGTCGTCAATTCCCGGACCGCTGTCTTCCACGCTGAGCAACACGGCGTCGCCGTCGCGATGCAGGCTAAGCGTGACCGTTCCATATTCCGGGGTATAGCGAATGGCATTGTCGAGCAGGTTAGCGCACAGCTCCCCCAGCAGAACGCTATCGCCTGCCACATGTACCGCCGACTGCTCGCCCTCGTAGCCAAGATCGATATGTTTGCTCCGCGCTTGCGCGATACGTGAAAAGCAGCTGTTGCGCACAATCTCCGGCAAGTTAATCACCGCAAACGCCTGCTCCCGCTGTTTTACCGTCGCCAGCTGCAGCAACCGCTCCGTTAACAAGACCGTATCGTCCAGCGTGGCGCGCATCGCCTGCAGACTTTCGCGCCACAGTTGCGGATCGTCGCTGGCCAGGGCTACCGAAGCCTGCGTTTTCAGCACCGCAAGCGGTGTTTTCAGCTGATGGGACGCATCGGCGCTAAAGCGCTCCTGGCGGGAGATCATCACCCGCAGGCGGTCGATGTAGCGGTTGAACGCGACAATCAGCAGCCGCGTTTCCGACCAGGGCAGCAGCTCCGGCAGCGGCGTCAGCAGACCGGGTTCACGGCGCACCATCAGCGCGGAGAGCTGACGCATGGGCCGCAGCACGCGGCGCAGCAGCCAGGCTGCCAGCACCAGCGTCAACAGGACCAGTAACCCTTGCGACACCCAGGATGAGAAGAGTAATTGTCCGGCCAGCCAGCGGCGGGACTGCAGCGTTTCGGCAATATATATCTCCGCCATGCCAACGATGCCGCCTTCGTTGATGGGCTGCAGCAGGCGCGCCACGCGGATTGCCTGACCGCGATATTCGGTATGATAAAACCACGCCAGCGCCGGATAGAGCTGAGTTCGCGAGGTGGAGGGCGGCATCGCGGGCAGATCGTCATAGCCGGAAATGACCTTCCCCTGCGGGTCGAGCACCTTGTAATAGAGACGATCGTTCATATTGAGCTCGAAGCTGTCCAGCACCACCCAGGGCACATTCACCTCCAGTTGCCCTCCGCGAACCACCAGCTGCTCGGCCACCGTCCGCGCCGACGACAGCAGGGTACGATCGTAGGCTTGCGTCGCCGCCTGCAGCGCGCTGACGTAGCTGTTAAACGCGGAGAGTCCCCACAGCAGGACCAGCGGCAGGCCGAGAAACAGCAACAGTTGGGCATAGAGCGATTGCGGCTTACTCCATCTCATGGCGCTCGCACTCAAGCAGATAGCCTAAACCGCGCAGGGTGGTTATACGCACATTGCTCGCCTGAAGTTTCTTGCGCAGACGGTGAATGTAGAGTTCGATGCTTTCCGGACTGACGTCATCGCTGAGGCTGAACACCTGTTCGAACAGCTGCTGACGGGAAACCGGGCGAGTGCGGCGAAACATCAGCACCTTCAATAGCGCCAGCTCGCGCGGCGTCAGAGACAACATCTGGCCACGGAGTAAAAAATAGCCTTCGTCACAATACGCCAGCTCGCCAAGCTGCTGCACCTCATGCACCTGCCCTTCGCTGCGCCGGAGCAGCGCCCGCAGGCGGGCGTCGAGCTCTTCCAGCTCAAAGGGCTTGGGTAAATAGTCATCCGCGCCGGCATTTAAGCCCTTCACCCGGTCCGCTACCGCGCTGCGGGCGGTCAGCAACAGCACCGGCAGGGTCTGCCCGCGCTTGCGCAGCCGCTGCACCACTTCAAGGCCATCGAACCCCGGCATACCGATATCCAGCACCGCCAGCGCATATTGCTCGCTTTGCAGCAGATGGTCGGCCGCACGCCCGTCAGCGACGCAATCCACGGCAAAACCGCTCTGCACCAGCGCTTTTTCCAGCCAGTGAGCCAGCTCACGATTATCCTCGGCTAATAAGAGACGCATATCACATCCTGTAACGTTGCTGCTGCATTGAAAGGGAAATGAAAGGTAACTGTTTTAACAATCATGCAACCGAATCGCCATATGTCGGTTCACATAATCAAAAAAACCTGCCCTGTACCTGCTGAGGAAGCCTATGAAAACGCCATTTTTCCGCCATCTGAGCGCCATCGCGCTGTGCCTTTGCACCACATCCGCCTTCGCCGCAGAGGCCCCGTCCCGCACCGAATGTATCGCGCCCGCTAAACCCGGCGGCGGCTTTGACCTGACCTGTAAGCTGATTCAGGTGAGCCTGATGGAAACCGGCGCTATCGAGAAACCGATGCGCGTCACCTATATGCCCGGCGGCGTGGGCGCGGTAGCCTACAACGCCATTGTCGCCCAGCGCCCGGCAGAGCCGGGGACCGTCGTCGCCTTCTCCGGCGGCTCGCTGCTGAACCTGTCGCAGGGTAAATTCGGCCGTTACAGCGTCGATGACGTGCGCTGGCTGGCGAGCGTCGGCACCGACTACGGCATGATCGCCGTGCGCGCCGATTCGCCATGGAAAGATCTGAAGTCGTTTATGACCGCGATGGAGAAAAATCCCTCCAGCATCGTGATTGGCGCCGGGGCCTCCATCGGCAGCCAGGACTGGATGAAAGCGGCGCTGCTGGCGCAAAAAGCCAACGTCGACCCGCATAAAATGCGCTATGTCGCCTTTGAAGGCGGCGGCGAGCCGGTGACCGCGCTGCTCGGCAACCATGTGCAAGCGGTCTCCGGCGATCTCAGCGAGATGGTGCCCTATCTGCAGGGCAATAAAATCCGCGTGCTGGCGGTCTTCTCCAGTGAACGATTGCCGGGCGCGCTCGCCGATGTCCCTACCGCTAAAGAGCAGGGCTACGACCTGGTCTGGCCGATTATTCGCGGCTTCTTTATGGGCCCAAAAGTCAGCGACGCCGAGTACCAGTGGTGGGTCGATGAATTCACTAAACTGCAGCAAACCGAAGCGTTCAAAAAGCAACGTGAACTGCGCGGCCTGTTTGAATTCAACATGAACGGCAAGGAGCTCGATACCTACGTTAAGCAGCAGGTCAACGACTATCGCGAACAGGCGAAAGCCTTTGGCCTGGCAAAATAATCCGCGGAGGCGCTAATGAGCGATCGTATTTTTGCCGGAGTGTGGCTGTTGTTATGTATTGGCGGTCTGTTTATCGCCTGGCAGATCCACAGCGAATACGCCTATGAACCCGTCGGCCCGCGTCCCTTCCCGCTCGGGATCATCGGCCTGATGCTGCTGTGCTCGGCGTTAATGTTGCTACGTCGCCCGGACGCCGTCGAGTGGCCGGGACGGCATGTGCTGCAGCGTCTGCTGACCATGGTCGTGGTGCTGGTGGTCTACGCCTGGGGGTTTGAATGGCTCGGTTTTCCGCTGGCCACCGCGCTGCTGACGGCGATCATTGGTCTGCTGTTCGGCGCGACGCTGCCGGCGGCGGGCATTGCCGGCGTCGCGATGGGCGTGTCGTTATGGTACGCCTTCGACACCCTGCTCGATGTCACCCTGCCCCTTGGCATCTGGTTTAATTAACGGAGGCGTTTATGGATACCTGGATCTATCTCTCGCAGGGCTTCGCCGTCGCCATGACGCCGGAGAACCTGCTGATCGCCCTGATCGGCTGCTTTGTCGGGACTATCGTCGGCCTCCTGCCGGGGCTGGGGCCTATCAACGGCGTGGCGATTCTGCTGCCGCTGGCTTTCGCCCTGCATTTACCCGCGGAGTCGGCGCTGATCCTGCTGGCGACGGTTTATATCGGTTGCGAATACGGCGGGCGTATTTCATCAATTCTGTTGAACGTGCCCGGCGATGCCGCCGCCATTATGACCGCCCTCGACGGCTATCCGATGGCCCAGCAGGGTCGCGGCGGCGTTGCGTTGTCGATTTCCGCCGTCAGTTCCTTCTTTGGCTCAATGATCGCCATCGGCGGTATTATTTTGTTCGCGCCGCTGCTCGCCCAGTGGTCGCTGGCGTTCGGTCCGGCGGAGTACTTCGCGCTGATGGTCTTCGCCATCGCCTGTCTTGGCAGCATGATGGCGCAGAACCCGCTGAAGTCGTTCCTCGCGGCGTTAATCGGCCTGGGTCTGGCGACGGTAGGGGTGGACGCCAATACCGGGGTTTACCGCTTCACCTTCGACAGCGTCCATCTCTCGGACGGCGTACAGTTTATTGTGGTGGTGATCGGCCTGTTCTCGGTTTCAGAGATCCTGTTGATGCTGGAGAGCACCAGCGGCGGACAAACGCTGGTGCGGAAAACCGGACGGATGCTGTTTAACACCAAAGAGGCCGCGCAGTGCGTCGGCGCGACCCTGCGCTCTTCGGTGGTGGGTTTCTTCGTCGGCATTCTGCCCGGCGCCGGGGCGACCATCGCCAGCGCCATTACCTACATGACGGAGAAAAAACTCAGCGGTAACAGCGATAACTTCGGCAAGGGCGATATTCGCGGCGTGGCGGCGCCGGAAGCGGCCAATAACGCCTCCGCCTGCGGTTCCTTTATTCCCATGCTGACGCTCGGCGTGCCGGGGTCCGGCACCACCGCGGTGATGATGGGCGCGCTGACGCTGTATAACATCACCCCCGGCCCGGCAATGTTCACCGAGCAGCCGGATATCGTCTGGGGGCTGATTGCCGCCCTGCTGATCGCCAACGTGATGCTGCTTATTATGAACATTCCGCTGATCGGCCTGTTCACCCGTATGCTGACCATTCCGCTGTGGTTTCTGGTCCCGGCCATCGCCGCGGTCTCCGCCGTCGGCGTCTACGCGGTACACAGCACCACTTTTGACCTGCTGCTGATGGTGGGGCTTGGGGTGCTCGGCTACATCATGCGCAAAATGCACTTCCCGATGTCGCCGCTGATCCTTGGCTTCGTGCTGGGGGAGATGCTGGAGCAGAACCTGCGTCGCGCGCTGTCGATCAGCAACGGCAATCTGGCGATCCTGTGGCAAAGCGGGGTGACCAAAACGCTGCTGGTGCTGGCTATCGCCGTGCTGGTGGTGCCGCCGCTGCTGCGTCTGCGGCGTAAACAGCGCCAGCGTCGCGCCGAAGCCAATATCGGCTAAGCCGGCGAATTGACCCATTCGCGCAGCGCCCGGCGCGAGATCTTAATCCCACCGTTCTTTAACGTTTCCGGCAGCCGCAGCCAACGCACCGGCTGCTGGAAACGCGCCAGCCGTTCCGCGCTCCATGCCGCCAGCACGCTCATTTCGCAGCCGTCATCGCATTCCACCACCGCTACCGGACGCTGGCCATATTCCGCATCGTCCAGCGGCACGACAAACGCCTGCTGTATCTGCGGATGCGCCCCGATGATCCGTTCCACCTCCTCCGGCTGGATCCCTTCTCCACCGCTGAAAAAGAGATTATCCAGGCGCCCGAGGAGAGTAAGCCGTCCATCGATGATCTCGCCGCGATCGCGGGTGGCAAACCACCCTTCGTCGTTGGTCAATGGCAACAATTGACCGTCGCGCCAGTAGCCCGCGGCCATGCTCGCCGCCCGCAGCCAGACCTCGCCGGCAACGATTTTCATCTCCCGCCCCGGCAACGCCGCGCCCACATCCGCCGCGCCGTCGGCCTCTTTAGCGCAGACGGTGGAAGCGAATTCGGTCAGGCCGTAACCGCAGTAGGTGCGTACCTCCTGCCCCCGCGCCCGCTCGGTCAATTCGACCGGGATCGCCGCGCCGCCGAGCAGCACCGCCTTGAGGGTAAGCGCAGCATCGTCATTCAGCAGGCGCCACAGCTGAGTCGGCACCAGCGAAGCATGGGTACAGCCCTGCAGCATCTGCGCCAGCGGCTGTTTATCGCGCACCGTCAGCCGCGCGCCGGCCAGCAGCCAGCGCCACATAATCCCCTGGCCGGAGACATGAAACAGCGGCAGCGACAGCAGCCAGTCATCTTCTGCGGCAAACGGCATCAGCGCCAGCACGCCGGCGGCGCTGGCCAGATGGGCGCTGGCATGATGCACCGCCGCCTTCGGCAAACCGGTCGACCCCGAGGTCAGCGTCATTGAGGCGAAACGATCCTCACGCCACGGCACAGCATGGGTTCCCGCTGTCGCCTGCAGGGTTAACGCCGGTAAATCCCCCGGCAGCGCATCGCCGTTAAGCACCAGCTGATGCTGGACGGTCAACGCTGGCAGCAGTTCCTGCAGCAACGCCGTCGGCAGCTGCGGATTGAGCGGCAGCACCCGCGCGCCGCACTGCAGCAGCGCCAGCCAGGCCAGCAGCGTCGACGGCTGGTTAAAAGCCTGCAGCGCCACCCCGTGACCTTCTGTTACGCCCTGCGCGGCAAACCCGGCCGCCAGCGCGTCAACGCGGGCGCACAGGTCGCGCCAGGTCAGCGGCTGGTCATTCAGGCGCAGCGCCTGCGCCTCTCCGCGCCGCTGGCGCCAGTGCCGCCAGGGCCAGTCGCGAAAGGTCACAGCAGCGGCTCCAGCGTATCGATGCTGAGCATCGGCAGGGTGCTTTCCGGCCACGCCCGCACCAGCTGGGCGCCCATCAGCGACAGGGTGTCCAGTCCGGGGATGGTCTGCGGCGTCAGCCAGGCGGCAACCCGCGCCAGCTGGGTTAACCCGAGGCTGGACTCGATCGACGAGCTGATCACCGCGCTCAGCCCCAGCGCATGGGCCGCGGCGACCTGCTGCTGAACCCGGTGTAAACTGCCGGTTAGCGTCGGCTTGATCACCACCGCGCGCACGCCCGGCTCGGCGACGAAGCGAAAATCCGCCTCGCGCAGGCTTTCATCCCAGGCGATAGCGATCCCGGTTTCGCGACTAAAGGCCCGCGAGTCCTCCCGCGTTTTACAAGGTTCCTCAAGAAAGGCAATGCGCTGGCGATACGCCGGATCGACATATTTCGCAAACTGCTGCGCTTTCAGCGGCGTCCAGGCCCGGTTGGCATCCAGACGCAGCTGCAGGTCGGGGATGGCTTCCAGCAGCAGATTAACCACCATGCCATCGCGGACCGCCTCCCAGAGCCCCACTTTCACCTTAGCGACTTTCTCGCCGGGCATCGCCGCCAGTCTGGCGAACAGCTCATCCGGATCGCCGGAGCAGAGCGGCGCCGCGCGATAATCCGCGGCCTGCGGCAGCTCGCCGCTGAGCTCCGCCTGCGCGCAGCTGATGCCAAACGCGACAGAGGGCAGCGCAGGAAGCGCCGGCTCCGCGCCGTCGCGCCAGGCCTGAGCCCAGGGCAGTAGCGCCGCCTGCGCCTCCGCCAGAGTCTCTGCGCTGAATCCCGGCAGGGGAGAAATTTCCCCCCAGCCCTCCCGCTCACCCTCCCGCAGGTGGATGAACAGCCCGTCGCGGGTTTTTAACCGCCGTTCTCGCAGCACCACGCCCGCGTCCATCGGTATCTGCCAGCGGTAAACCTGCGAAACGCGCATTAGGGATTCCGTTTAAATTTGCTGAAGTCCGGCTGACGTTTCTGGTTGAAGGCATTGCGGCCTTCCTGTCCCTCTTCCGTCATGTAGAACAGCATAGTTGCGTTGCCCGCCAGCTCCTGCAGACCGGCCTGGCCGTCGCAGTCGGCGTTCAGCGCCGCTTTCAGGCAGCGCAGCGCCATTGGGCTGTTCTGCAGCATTTCACGACACCAGCGCACCGTCTCTTTTTCCAGATCCGCCAGCGGCACCACGGTGTTCACCAGCCCCATGTCCAGCGCCTGCTGCGCGTCATACTGACGGCAGAGGAACCAGATTTCGCGCGCTTTTTTCTGCCCGACGATGCGCGCCATATAGGAGGCGCCCCAGCCGCCGTCGAAGGAGCCGACTTTCGGCCCGGTCTGACCGAAGATGGCGTTTTCCGCCGCGATGGTCAGATCGCACATCATGTGCAGCACGTGGCCGCCGCCGATAGAGTAGCCGGCCACCATCGCTACCACCGGCTTCGGGCAGGTGCGGATCTGGCGCTGAAAGTCGAGTACGTTGAGATGATGCACGCCGGAGTCGTCCTGATAGCCGCCGTAATCGCCGCGGACTTTCTGATCGCCGCCGGCGCAAAAGGCTTTCTCACCTTCGCCGGTCAGGACAATCACCCCGATATTGTCGTCATAACGGGCATCCGCCAGCGCCTGGATCATCTCTTTGACGGTCAGCGGGCGGAAGGCGTTGCGCACCTGCGGGCGATTGATTGTGATTTTGGCAATGCCGTCGGCCGATTTGTGATAGCGAATATCGGTATAGCCTTCGGAACAATCGTGCCATTCAACAGGGGCATAGAGCATTGCTTCATCAAGAGAGATCATAGAATGTCCTTCAGTTAACTTGCCAGAATCTGCGCCAGACAGGCAATCACCGCCGCCGGGTTGTCCCGGTGCGCGTTGTGTCCGGCATGGTGAATAAGATGGAGATCCGCCGCGAGCGCCTGCGCGATGGCGCGAAATTTCGCATCGCGCTCGCCGCACAGGTAGTGAAAGGGGAAATCGCGCGCCTGCAGGGACGCGCGCAGATCGGCCTGCCCGGCAAGGGAGGTCGCCTGCAGCATCTCGGCCAGCGTCGCGCCGTTGTTCCGGCTGCGTAAGGCGACCAGCGCCGCGCGCTGCCCGGCATCCAGTGAAGCGAAGACCGGCTGCTGATACCAGTCGGCAAAGACCTGCGCCAACGGCTCATGGCGAAAACGTTCCGCCCAGGCGCTGTCGTTGCTGTGCCGCGCCTGCCGCGCTTCGGCATCCTGCAGGCCCGGATGGCCACCCTCAACGATCAGGCCGCGCAGGCCCGCGCGCGGCTGGCAGGCGAAGTTCATCGCCACCCGGCCCCCCAGCGAGTAACCGATCAGCCAGTAGTTAAGTATGTTGTAACTATTAAGCGTAGCCTGCAGCAGAATATTGACCCCGGCAAAGTCCTGCACCGCGATATCCGCCGAGCCGCCGTGGCCCGGCAGATCGAGATACAGCCGCGGCCAGGCGCGAAACGCGTCGCCTACTTCCCGCCACTCATGGCGGTCGCCGGAAAAACCGTGCAGAAAGACCAGCCAGGGATAACCCGGCTGGCCATGTTCGACAGCAGCGCTGAGGGTCACAGGCGACTTACCTGCGCCAGCAGCTGCTGGAGGGTCTGCGTGCCGTCGGTCTCATTGACCGCCAGCTCAATCACCGTCGCCCCTGCCCTGCGCCAGGCGCCGGCCAGCGCCTCATCCAGCGCCTGCCAGTCAGCCGGGCGATGATAGACCAGGCCGAACATCGCCGCCGCGTGGCTGAAATCAACGTCCTGCGGCATTAAGTAGAACTGGCGCCGCTCGTCCTGCGGCGTCGGCAGCATGGAGAAAATCTGCCCGCCGTTGTTGTTCACCACGATCAGCACCAACGGCGCCGACGCCTGGCGCAGCAGGGCCAGCGAGTTGAGATCGTACAGCGCCGAAAGATCGCCGACGATAGCCAGGGTTGGCCGGGCGCTGGCGCGCTGGACGCCGGCGGCGGTGGCGATCAAGCCATCAATGCCGCTGGCGCCGCGGTTGCTGTAAACCGGGTAGCCAGCCGGCAGCTGCGCCAGGGCGTCGATCAGGCGCACCACCAGGCTGTTGCCGACAAACAATTGCCCCTGTTCCGGCAGATAGCGCCGAATTCGCTGCGCCAGCTGCGCTTCGCCAAAGGGTTCGTTGCTGGCGACCGCCGCCTCCCACGCCTGTCGGGCCAGTTCAGGAATAGCCGTCGCCCACGGCTGGCGTTTCTCCGCCGGGTGAAGCTCAAGCCAGCGGTCAATGCTGGCGAGCAGACGACGGCCGCGGTGCTGCGCCGGATCGAGACGGCCGGGCAGATTATCCACCAGCCAGTATTCATCAGGCTCGCAGGTGGCCTGCCACTGCAGGACCCGCTTGCCGGTCAGGCTGCTGCCGAGCTGAACCACGATCTGCGCCTGCGCCAGCTCGCTCACCGCTTTGCCGTTGCCCAGCCACAGGTCAGCGCACGGCAGCGGCTGCCCGGTCTGCGACAGGACATCGCCGATCAGCGGCCAGCCGAGGGTTTGCGCCCACTCGGCCACTTTTTTCCCTTCGGCGGCGCTCATTCTGCCCGCCACGACCACGCCGCGCTTTTGCCGCCAGAAGAACCAGTCGCGCTGTTTCTCACTTTCCATCTGCAGCGCCTGACGTAACCAGGGTTTATCGCTCTGCCACCAGTTGCCGAGCTGCTGCTGCCACTCCACGCCGGTATCATCCATATCGCCATACAGCGGTTCGGCGAACGGGCAGTTGATATGCACCCCGCCGGCGTGCAGCTCGCCCAAGGCCTGGTCGAGGGTCGAGACCAGCCAGCGGGCGGAAATATCCTGCGAGGGACGCGGCAGAGAAATCGTCTGCGACGGATGGGAGGCGAACATCCCCGGCTGACGAATCGCCTGATTGGCGCCGCAGTCGATCAGCTCCGGCGGACGGTCAGCGGTCAGGAGAATCAGCTTTTCCCCGGTAAGCCCCGCCTCAATCAGCGCCGGATATAGGTTCGCGGTGGCAGTCCCGGAGGTCACAATAACCGCCACCGGCTGACGACTGGCTTTCGCCAGACCGAGCGCCAGGTGGCCAAGGCCGCGTTCGTCAAAATGGGTATGATGGATAAAGGCGCGGTTTTCCGCCGCCGCCAGGGTTAAGGGTGTCGAGCGCGAGCCCGGCGCAATGCAGATATGCTGCACGCCGTGGCGCGTTAAAGCTTCCAGGATCACCGCCGCCCAGCGTCGGTTAAATGCGCTTACTGACATGAAATTGTCCGGTATCAAATATTGATGCTAAGTATAGATAAGGCAAAGTGACGGCGTTTTGATATGCATCGTCATTCCCGTCTTATGGACACAGCAGCGAGCGCAGCCCGGCCGCTTTGTTGTCAATCTCCTGCCACTCCTGCTGCGCATCGGAGCCGCTGACGATCCCCGCCCCGGCATACAGTCGCAGAGTGTCGTTGTCCACTTTCGCCGAACGCAGCGCCACGCAAAACTCGCTTTGCGCCAGCGACAGATACCCGGCGGAACCGGCGTACCATTCACGGGAAAAAGGTTCATGGCGCTGAATGAATGCCAGCGCCGCCCGCCGCGGCAGGCCGGCCACCGCGGCGGTGGGCTGGAGCTGCAGCAGGCAGCGGCTGTCGTCAGGCTCCGCCAGCTCGGTCCAGATGCAGCGTCGGAGATGCTGCACCTTGCGCAGCCTCACCACCTGCGGCGGCAGAACGTCCAGCGTCGAGGCCTCACTCTGCAGGCGCTGGCAGATATCCTCCACCACCAGCATGTTTTCCCGCTGATTTTTGTCGTCTTTCATCAACCAGTCGGCCAGCTGCTGCGCCTTCGCGTCATCCTGATGATTAGCGACGGTGCCCGCCAGCGCTTCGGTGCGTAGCAGCGCGCCGCGCCGGCGCCACAGCCGCTCCGGCGTGGAGCCGAAAAACGCCTGCCGGGCATTGAACGCCATCAGGAAATGAAAACAGTTAAGATTGCGGCTGCGGCTGGCGGCCATGATACTCACGGCATCCAGCGGGGCGGCAAACTGCAGGTCGGTTGCCCGCGCCAGCACCACTTTATCCATGTCGCCGGCGGCGATGGCCTGCGTCGCCTGGTCTATCATTGCCTGCCACTGGGGATAATCGGAGGAGTGGCGCTCGCTCAGCAGCGGCGGCACGCCGCCAGGGGTCGCCTGGGCGGTGGTCAGGCTGGAGAGAAAATCACCCGCCGTCACGGCATCGTCGCGCAGGGAGAGGTCGCTGTGCAGCACCAGCCGCATCGCGGCCCTGCCGCCGCACCGACGCCACTCCAGACGCGGCAGCACCAGCCGGCCCTGCTGCGGGGCAAACGCATTCAGGCCGCAAATGCGCAGATCCTGCCGCCCGGCCTGGTGTAAAAAGCGGTTTGCGGCGTCGAGCGAGGGAAAGCTTTTTACCGCTCCCAGCGCCGCCAGCTCCTCGTCGCCATTGCGCTGCTGCCAGTAGAACTGCGGCCACTGCGGCTGCTGGCCGCACCATAGCAGCGGATCGAAGGCATCATTCAGCGGAAAGGCAATATCGATAATTCGCGTGCCGGGTGAGTCAGGAAAGGGCTCACTCAGGCCGTCACGTAAACGGGCCAGCGCAGTGGAAACAGACAGCACGCAAACCTCCACGGTAGTAAAACCCCACATTATAAGGGGTTCAACGGCGGAATAGCAGTACCCATGACGAGGGAGCGGGTTTTAACTCCCCCGCTCGCCGGCCCGGAACAAGGTTGGGACGCGAGTGTTCAGGGGTCAGAGAGCGCGGCTTTCCCGCGCCATGCCGATGTGCGGAATGCCATCCTCATCATAGACCTCAGTCACTGGCGTAAAACCGAAGTGGGCGTAAAAGGCTTGCAGATGCGCCTGCGCCCCGAGGTAAATCGCCTTTTGCGGCCAGTGCCGCTGACAGCTGGCCAGCGCCTGCGCCATCAGCTGATGGCCGAGCTTTTCACCGCGCGCGGCGGGGCTGACGATAACCCGGCCAATCACCACCGGATCGTACGTCTCTTCGCTTTTAAGGATCCGCGCATAGGCCACCAGTTCGCCATCGCGCCAGCCGAGCAGATGGCGATTTTCCCCGACCAAATCATCGCCGTCGACATCCTGATAGGCGCACTGCTGCTCCACGACAAAGACTTCGCTGCGCAGCTTCAGCAGCGCATACAGCTGGGGAACGGTAAGTTCACTATGATGGAGATCCTGCCAGGTCATCATCTGCTGCTCCTTATTGATATACTGATACTTTGCGACTCGCCCTGAGGACACTGGACGATGGAATTAACTTTTTTGGGGACATCCGCCGGGGTGCCGACCCGCACGCGTAATATGACGTCGATAATACTCAATTTGCAACAGCCAACCCGCGCCGAAATGTGGTTGTTTGACTGCGGCGAAGGGACCCAGCATCAATTTCTGCATACGCCCCATCATCCTGGCAAACTGAATAAGATCTTTATTACCCATCTGCACGGCGACCATCTGTTCGGCCTGCCCGGCCTGCTGTGCAGCCGCTCGATGCAGGGGAATTCGCTGCCGCTGACGGTCTACGGACCAAAAGGAATAAAGGAATTCATTGACACCGCGCTGCGCCTCAGCGGTTCGTGGACCGATTATCCCCTGACCATCATCGAAGTCGGCCCCGGTCTGGTGTTCGACGAAGAGGGCTATCGGGTCACCGCGTTCCCGCTCAGCCATCCGGTGGAGTGCTACGGGTATCGCATTGAGCAGCATGACAAGCCCGGCGCCCTCGACGCCGCCCAGCTGATTGCCGACGGCGTGCCCCCCGGACCGCTGTTTCACCGGCTTAAGCGCGGTGAACAGGTCACGCTGGCGGATGGCCGGACGATCGACGGCAGCCGCTACCTGGGGCCCGCTACGCCGGGTAAAACGCTGGCCATCTTCGGCGATACCGCCCCCTGCCCGCAGGCGCTGGAAATGGCGCGCGGGGCGGATGTGATGGTGCACGAAACCACGCTGGAGCAGGCGATGGCGGAGAAAGCCAATAGCCGCGGCCACTCTTCCAGTCAGCAGACCGCAGCGCTTGCCAAAGAAGCGGGGGTCGGCACGCTAATCGCCACCCACTTTAGCTCACGCTACGATGCCGAAGGCTGCCTGCGGATGCTGGCGGAATGCCGGGAGATTTTCCCGGACACCCTGCTGGCGGAAGACTTTATGGTCTACAGGGTGGCGTAACATTCCGGGCATAAAAAAACCGCCATTCCGGCGGTTTTTTTATTGAGGCAATCAACTTACATCAGCGGCGTCGCCAGCTGCACGATGCTAATCAACGGCTGCGGCCAGATACCGAGCACCAGCACCAGCAGGGCAGAGATCAGCACCACGATACCGCCCGCGCTGTACTGCCAGTTCGACGGCGCATCACGGTTCAGCTGCTCCGGCGCGCTCAGGTACAAACTCACCGCCACGCGCAGGTAGTAGTAGAGACCGATCGCCGAGCCGACAACCACCGCGGCAACCAGCCACCACAGATGGGCGTGAACACCGACGGCCAGCACGTAGAACTTACCGATAAAGCCGAGCGTCATTGGGATACCGGCCAGGGAGAGCATCATCACCGTCATCACCGCCGACAGGATCGGACGGTGCCAGAACAGACCGCGGTAGGAGAACAGCGAGTCCGCGTCCGGGCCACGGTATGGGCTGGACATCAGGCTGACCACGCCGAACGCGCCGAGGCTGCTGAACAGGTAGCCGGCCAGGTAGACGCCAACGGCTTCCATCGACATTTCGCCGCTTTGCAGGGCGATCAGCGCCACCAGCAGATAGCCGAGGTGGGAGATAGAAGAGTAACCGAGCAGACGTTTGATATTGGTCTGGCTCAGCGCCATCAGGTTACCGAAGATGATAGAGGCGAAGGCGATCAGCCCCAACACCACGCGCACCGCTTCGCTGTTGCCCACCGGCATGTACAGGAACAGACGCATCACCACGCCGAAGATAGCAATCTTGCTGGCGGTCGCCAGGAAGGTGGAGACCGGCGCAGGCGCCCCCTGGTAAACGTCCGGCGTCCACAGGTGGAACGGCACCAGCGACAGCTTAAAGCCAAGACCGACGATCATCAGGCCGAGCCCCGCCAGCAGCAGCGGCTCGTGCAGGGTGTTGTCCGCCAGGCTCTTGCCCAGCGCAAGGAAGGACAGGTTGCCGGAGTTCGCATACACCAGCGCCATACCGAACAGCAGGAAAGAGGAGGCTGCCGCGGAGAGGATGGTGTATTTGATGCTCGCTTCCAGCGAACGCTTCTGGCGGAAGGCGTAGCCGACCAGGCCGAACAGCGGCAAGGAGATTAACTCGATGCCGAGGAACAGCGCCGCCAGATGATTCGCACCGGCCAGCAGAATGCCGCCCAGGGCGGCAATCAACACCAGCAGGTAGAACTCTTCTTTGTTGTCCTTGTAACCCTCAAGCCACGGGTAGGCGAAAGTACAGGTCGCGAGGCTCGCCAGCAGCACCAGCCCGGTATAGAGCATAGCGTAGCCGTCAACGCGGATCAGCGGCGTGACGTCCATCGCCCCGTTCTGGCCGACGAACCAGAGCGAGACCAGCGCGGCGTTAAGCCCGAGAACCGACAGCGTGGCATTGAGAAAATGATTGCGTCGCCACGCAATGGAGAGCATCACAACCACCACCGTCAAGCCGACGATCAGCAGCGGTAGCAGTGCGATCAGTTGTTGTGGAGTTATTGTCATGGCGAATTACGGCCTTGTAGTAGAAACAGAATTAACAAACCACTGCTGAATGTTGCTCATCGCAGCATGCGAGGTGTCGAGGATCGGCTGCGGGAAGAAGCCCAACAGCACCAGCAGCACCACCAGCAGCAGGATGATAGACAGTTCACGCAGGGACATCCCCGGCAGCGCTTTCGCCGCGATTTCGCTTTTCGCTTTACCGAAATAAGCGCGATGCAGCATCGACAGCGAGTAAACGGACGCGAATACCAGACCAAAGGTCGAGATCACGGTGATCACCGGCACCACTTTATAGCTGCCGAAAAGGATCATAAATTCGCCGACGAAGTTACCCGTGCCCGGCATCCCCAGGGTGGCGACGGCGAAGAACATCGACATCGCCGGCAGCCATTTGATTTTGCTCCACAGACCGCCCATCTGACGCATGTCACGGGTATGCAGACGTTCGTACAGCTGGCCGCAGAGAATAAACAGACCCGCCGCGGAGAGACCGTGAGCAATCATCTGGATCACCGCCCCCTGATACGCCAGCTGGCTGCCGGTGTAGATAGCAATCAGCACGAAGCCCATGTGGGACACGGAGGTGTAGGCGATAAGACGTTTGATATCCGTCTGCGCAAAGGCCATCCACGCGCCGTAGAAGATCCCGATCACGCCCAGCCACATCGCGATGGGCGCAAACTCGGCGGAGGCGTTCGGGAACAGCGGCAGCGCAAAGCGCAGCAGACCGTAGGCCGCAGTTTTCAGCAGGATCCCCGCAAGGTCGACGGAACCGGCGGTCGGCGCCTGGGAGTGGGCGTCCGGCAGCCAGCCGTGCAGCGGCACCACCGGCATTTTCACCGCGAAGGCGATGAAGAAGCCGAGCATCAGCAGATATTCCACGCCGTGGGACATCGGGGTTTTCAGTAGCTCTTCATAGTTGAAAGTCCACACGCCGGTGGCGTTGAAGTGGACGAATGCCAGCGCCAGAATGGCAATCAGCATCACCAGGCCGCTCGCCTGGGTATAGATGAAGAACTTGGTGGCCGCCGTGATACGCGTTTTACCATCAGAGGCTTTGTGGCCCCACAGCGCAATCAGGAAGTACATCGGCACCAACATCATTTCCCAGAAGAAGAAGAACAGGAACATGTCGATGGCGAGGAACACGCCGATGACGCCGCCCAGGATCCACATCAGGTTGAGGTGGAAGAAGCCCTGGTATTTTTCGATTTCGCGCCAGGAACAGAGCACCGCCAGCACGCCGAGCAGGCCGGTCAGCACTACCATCAGCAGCGACAGGCCGTCGATCGCCAGATGAATGCTAATGCCGAAGCGTGGGATCCACGGCAGCACGAACTCAGACTGCCACTGCGGAATACCCGCGGATTGCGTCAGAGAATAGCCGCCCTGCATCCACAGCTGCAGGCCAAGCACCAGCGTCAGTCCCATGGTAATCAGCGCGATCCAGCGCGGCACTTTCACGCCAAAGCGTTCGGTCTGCCAGCACAGGAAGCCGCCGATAAAGGGGATTAATATCAACCAAGGCAATAACATGGTGATTTTTATTCCTTATTTAAGTCCGGTTCAGGCTATCTTACTCGTCATAACGAACTCCGGCTGTGCTCACAATCCTCACGTACTTTAGTACGCTTCGATTGCTCCGCGCAGGCGGCGTCCACTTTGACTTCGCCGATAACGCCTGTCCTTTACGACCTGATTTTCAACGAATTCTCACAGAAAATTCACTTCGGTTTGAGGCTTGTTTTGTCAGGTGGAGCTAATGCTAACCCGACCTACGCTCCCGTAGGCCCGGCAAGCACCGCGCCGCCGGGCAACACAAAGGTTCTCAAACTCAACGCAATACCATCAGCAGCGCCAGCACCACCACCGCGCCAATGCTCATTGACGCCACATACCAGCGCAGATAGCCGTTCTCGCTCACCAGCAGGCCTTTACCTGCGAAGCGGGAGAGGAGCGCCGGGATGTTCATCAACGAGTTCAGCGGATCGCTCTTCAGCAGCCAGGCAATGCCGAGGAATGGCTTAACGAAGACTTTGTCGTATAACCAGTCGAAGCCCCAGGCATGGAACCACCAGGTACCGAAGAAGCGGCCAGGCGCGCTGTTGGCGATAGAGGTCACCAGGGTGCGTTTGCCCAGCCACAGCCATGCGGCGATCAGGATGCCGGCAATAGCGATGATCCCGGAGGCAATCTCCAGCGTCATCACGCTGCCGTGCGCCAGTTCAGTGGTCTGCGGTAAGACGCCTTCCAGCGGCGGCACGATCAGCGCGCCAACGAAGGTGGACAGCACCAGCAGCACAATCAGCGGCAGATGATGGGTGATCCCCTTCCCTGCGTGCGCGTGAATTTGCTCTTTACCGTGGAACACAATGAAAATCATGCGGAAGGTGTACAGCGAGGTCATAAAGGCGCCGACCAGGCCCGCCACCATCAGGTTGATATGACCGTTGGCCATCGCCCCCGCCAGGATCTCATCCTTACTGAAGAAGCCTGCGGTAATGAGCGGCAGAGCGGACAGCGCCGCGCCCCCCACCAGGAAGCAGACGTACACCAGCGGAATAGATTTGCGCAGGCCGCCCATCTTGAAGATGTTCTGTTCGTGATGGCAGGCGAGAATCACCGAACCAGACGACAGGAACAGCAGCGCTTTAAAGAACGCGTGAGTCATCAGATGGAAAATCGCCGCGTCCCATGCCTGCACGCCCAGCGCGAGGAACATGTAGCCAATCTGGCTCATCGTGGAGTAAGCGAGAACGCGTTTAATGTCGGTCTGCACCAGCGCGGCGAAGCCCGCCAGCACCAGGGTAACCGCCCCGACGATCCCGACCAGATGCAGCACTTCCGGCGTTATCAGGAACAGACCGTGGGTACGGGCGATCAGGTAGACGCCCGCGGTGACCATGGTCGCGGCGTGGATCAGCGCGGAAACCGGCGTCGGACCCGCCATCGCATCGGCAAGCCACGTTTGCAGCGGCAGCTGGGCGGATTTACCGACCGCGCCGCCGAGCAGCATCAGCGTCGCCCACTGCAGCGTGGTGCTGCCGTTAGCAAAGTGCTGCGGCGCCAGCTCAACCATTTCGCGGAAGTTGAGGGTACCCAGTTCGTTGTAGAGGATGAACAGCGCGAAGGCGAGGAACACGTCGCCGACGCGGGTCACCACAAACGCTTTCATCGCTGCGGCGCCGTTCTTCGGATCGGTGTAGTAGAAGCCGATCAGCAGGTAAGAGCAGAGACCCACCCCTTCCCAACCCAGGTACATCAGCAGCAGGTTGTCGGCCAGTACCAGAACCACCATGCTGGCGATAAACAGGTTGGTGTAGGCGAAGAAGCGGGAGTAGCCCTCTTCACCGCGCATATACCAGGAGGCGAACATGTGGATCAGGAAGCCGACGCCGGTCACCACGGAGAGCATGGTCAGCGACAGGCCGTCCAGCACCAGGTTGAAGCCGATGTTGAAATCCCCTACCGACATCCAGGTCCACAGCGGCACGCTGACCGCCTGTTTGCCGTTAGCGAAAAAGTCGACGCCGACATAGGCGGTGACCAACGCCGCCAGGCCTACCGAGCCCATGCCAACGGTGGCGGAAAGGTTTTCCGACCAGCGCCCGCGGGAGAAGGCCAGCAGCACAAAGCCAATCAATGGCAAAAGAATGGTTAAGGCAAGCATGTTCATCCACGCAACTCACTTACTGAATCGATGTTCAGGTTCTGGCGGCGACGATGGAGCTGCAGCAGCAGCGCCAGACCGATACTCGCTTCCGCAGCCGCAAGGCTGATGGCGAGGATATACATAATCTGACCATCTGCCTGGCCCCAGTAGCTTCCCGCAACCACAAAGGCCAGCGCGGCGGCGTTAATCATGATTTCCAGGCTGATCAACATAAACAGCAGATTGCGGCGGATCACCAGCCCCGTCAGACCAAGCACAAACAGGATGGCCGCGAGGATCAGTCCATGTGTTAAGGGGATCATGCGTGTTCCTCCGTTTTTCTTTTGTCGCTGTCGTTCACGCGGTTGCTCAGCACCTCGCCGGCGCGCTCTTCGCGACCGATGTGGAAGGCGACCACCAGGCCCGCCAGCAGCAGCATGGAGGCCAGCTCCACCGCCAGGACGTACGGCCCAAACAGCGCAATACCCACTTCTTTAGCGTTGATTGCCGCGCCGTCGATACCCTGGTCGTTAATCCCCAGAATGGCGTAAACGATAACCACCAGCAGCACTGCGGAGAGGATGGCCGGGCCAATCCAGATCCCCGGCTGCAGCCATTTGCGTTCCTGTTCGATTTCGCTGCCGCCCAGGTTGAGCATCATCACCACGAAGACGAACAGCACCATAATGGCCCCGGCGTAGACGATAATCTCCAGCGCCCCGGCGAAGTAAGCGCCCAGCGAGAAGAACACCCCGGCAATCGCTAACAGCGAAATGATCAGGTACAGCAGCGCATGCACCGGATTGGTGTGGGTGACGACCCGCAAGGTTGCGAGGATGGCGATCAGGCCACAGATATAAAAAGCGAATTCCATTGCCCTCTCCTTACGGTAACAGGCTCTTGACGTCGATCGGCTTAGCTTCGTTTTCCGCTTCGCCCTTATCTTTGCCGTCGATTGCCATACCCGCCATCCGGTAGAAGTTATATTCCGGGTATTTGCCCGGACCGGAAATCAGCAGATCCTCTTTTTCGTACACCAGATCCTGACGCTTGTATTCACCCAGCTCAAAGTCCGGGGTCAACTGGATCGCCGTGGTCGGGCACGCTTCTTCACACAGACCGCAGAAGATGCAGCGTGAGAAGTTGATGCGGAAGAACTCAGGGTACCAGCGGCCGTCTACCGTCTCTGCTTTCTGCAGCGAAATACAGCCCACCGGGCAGGCTACCGCACACAGGTTACAGGCGACGCAGCGCTCTGCACCGTCCGGATCGCGCGTCAGCACGATGCGGCCGCGATAACGCGGCGGCAAATAGACCGGCTCTTCCGGGTACATCCGGGTTTCACGTTTGGCGAAGGCATGCAGGCCAATCATCCAGATACTCCGGACCTGGGTGCCGAACCCCACCAATAATTCTTTTAAGGTCATGTTCAATTCACCCCTTATTGCGCCTGCCAGAGAATGACAGCCGCCGTTACCAACAAGTTGACCAGCGTTAACGGCAGGCATACCTTCCAGCCAAAGGACATTACCTGGTCATAGCGCGGACGCGGTAATGATGCGCGGATCAAAATGAACATCATCATGAAGAACGCGGTTTTCAGCGCGAACCAGATGAAAGGAGGTAACCACGGGCCATTCCAGCCGCCGAAGAACAGCGTGACGATCAGCGCTGAAACGGTGACGATACCGATGTATTCACCCACGAAGAACAGACCGAACTTCATGCCGGAGTATTCAATGTGGTAACCATCGGCCAGCTCCTGCTCCGCTTCCGGCTGGTCGAACGGGTGACGGTGACACACCGCCACGCCGGCGATGGCGAACGTCACGAAGCCGAAGAACTGCGGGATAACGTTCCACAGATGCGCCTGGTTGTTGACGATATCGGTCATATTGAATGACCCCGCCTGCGCCACCACGCCCATCAGGGAGAGGCCGAGGAACACTTCGTAGCTTAGGGTCTGCGCGGAAGCACGCATCGCCCCCAGCAGGGAGTATTTGTTGTTGCTCGACCAACCGGCGAACAGCACCGCGTAAACCGCCAGGCCTGCCATCATCAGGAAGAACAGGATCCCGATGTTCAGGTCAGCCACCACCCACGTCGGGCTGACCGGCACGATAGCGAAGGCCAGCAGCAGCGAGGTAAAGGCGATAACCGGCGCCAGAGTAAAGATCACGCGATCGGAAAAGCGCGGGATCCAGTCCTCTTTAAAGAACATCTTGATCATGTCGGCGACCAGCTGCAGCGAACCGCCCCAGCCCACCCGGTTTGGCCCGTAGCGGTTCTGGAACAGACCGAGCAGACGACGCTCGCCGAAGCTCATGAACGCGCCGCAGGTGACCACCACCAGCAGAATGACCACGGCCTTCAGGATGCTTAACAGAATGTCGATAAGATCCGGCGTTAACCAGCTCATGCTTTCGCCTCCTGCAGTGAATCAATACGCGATCCGGTCAGTACCGGCGCAATGCCCGGCATGCCCATCGGTAAGCCAACCTGCCCTGCGGTCAGACCTTCAGAGATAACCAGCGGCAGACGCAGGGTCTGGCCTTCCACGCTAAAGGAGAGCATCGCCCCGGCGTTGACGCCAAGCTTCGCGGCATCCGCCGGGTTCAGCTTGATGTACGGCTCAGGCATCCGGCTCTGGAACACCGGCGCGCGCTGTGACAACTCATCGCTGCCAAACAGGTGATAATAAGGTGCGATACGCCATTTCCCCTCTTCCGCCTGGAAGCTGGCCGGCACCGCCGTGAAGTATTCCAGCCCGCTGGCGGAAGCTTCAAACAGGCGGACGCCCGGATCGCCATGGCGCAGTTTCCCGCCCACTTCATCCTGGAACTTGTTCCATGCCTGCGGGGAGTTCCAGCCCGGCGCCCAGGCGAACGGGATCTGCGAACGCGGGGCAGACGGCTGGTTGTTCCCTTCCATGGAGAAGGCGAACATCGTGTCTTTATCCTGCGGCTGACGCGGCTCGTGGACGCTGATGTTAGCGCGCATCGCCGTGCGGCCGCTGTAGCGGTGCGGTTCACGCGCCAGTTTCTGCCCACGAATGCGGAAGGTCGCATCCGGCGCGGCATCTTTTATGCCCGCCAGCTGCGGCAGTGCGGCAATCGCGGCATCGATAACGTGGTCCAGCTGCGTCCAGTCAACCTGACGGTTGTTAACGGTGCTGTGCAGAGAATGCAGCCAGCGCCAGCTTTCCAGCATCACGGTTTTCGCGTCGTAGTAGGCCGGGTCGTAGACCTGGAAGAAACGCTGGGCGCGGCCTTCGTTGTTCACCACGGTACCGTCGCTTTCCGCAAAGCTTGCTGCGGAGAGCACCAGGTGCGCTTTGTCCATAATCGCCGAGCGCTGATGGTCAACCACCATCACCAGCGGCGCTTTGGAGAGCGCTGCGTCGACGCGGGCGGCGGAAGCATGACGGTGAAGGTCGTTTTCCAGCACGATAACTGCGTCTGCGGCGCCGCTTTCCAGTTCGTCGAGCGCCTCCTCGAGCGAGCCGCCGCCGATCATACCCAGACCGACGCTGTTCACCGCGCGGGCAACCATGGTCACGCCGACGTCGGCGCCACGGCCTTTCAGAGCTTTCGCCACGTTAGCAGCGGCCTGGATGATCTCCATGCTGCCGGCGTTGGTCCCGGAAATAATCAGTGGTTTTTTCGCCCCGGCCAGCGCCTGGACGATGACATCGACTTTACCCTGCAGTTCGCGGCTCAGGCCGTCAACCGCCGGCGCGCTGTCGTCCAGCGCATGGGCGATGGCGAAGCCGAGACGCGCCTGATCTTCTACCGGCGCGCGGTAGGTCCACGCGGCGATGTCATCCAGGCGGGTGTCATCGATGTTGGTGACGAATAGCGGGTGCTTGGCGCGCTGGCCGATGTTGAGGATCGCCGCAATCTGCCAGTCGGCCACTTTCTGTGCCGCCGCCATTTCGCGTGCTTTCCCTTTCACCGCCTGACGCACCGCCAGCGCGACGCGCGCGCCGGTCTGGGTAATGTCTTCGCCCAGCACCAGTACCGCGTCGTAGGATTCGATATCGCGCAGGCTTGGGGTGTGGATCCCACCTTCGCGCAGCACTTTCAGCATCATCTGTAGGCGCGCTTGTTCGCCTTTGGCGATGCCGGTATAGAAGTTGTCGGCGCCCACCAGCTCGCGCAGCGCGAAGTTGCTTTCAATGCTGGCGCGCGGGGAGCCGATGCCGATCACTTTCTTCGACTGGCGCAGAATATCCGCCGCGCCCTGCATCGCCTGCTCGGCGTTGAGGGTAATCAGATCGTCGCCGCGGCGCTGAACCGGCTGACGTGGACGGTCTTTCAGGTTCACATAGCCATAGCCGAAACGACCGCGGTCGCAGAGGAAGTAGCGGTTAACGGTCCCGTTATAGCGGTTTTCGATACGACGCAGCTCGCCATAGCGTTCGCCTGGGCTGATGTTGCAGCCAATGGAACACTGCTGGCAGATGCTCGGCGCAAACTGCATGTCCCACTTACGGTTATAACGCTCGGAGTGCGTTTTATCGGTGAAGACGCCGGTCGGGCAGACTTCCACCAGGTTGCCGGAGAATTCGCTCTCCAGGGTGCCATCTTCCGGGCGGCCGAAGTAGACGTTGTCGTGGGCGCCATAGACGCCCAGATCGGTGCCGTCGGCATAATCTTTGTAGTAGCGCACGCAGCGGTAGCAGGCGATGCAGCGGTTCATTTCGTGAGAAATAAACGGCCCCAGATCCTGGTTGCGGTGGGTACGCTTGGTAAAACGATAGCGGCGGAAGCTATGGCCGGTCATCACCGTCATATCCTGCAGGTGGCAGTTGCCGCCCTCTTCGCAGACCGGGCAGTCGTGCGGGTGGTTGGTCATCAGCCACTCCACCACGCTTTCGCGGAACTGCTTCGCTTCGCCGTCGTCGATAGAAATAAAGGTGCCGTCGGATGCCGGAGTCATACAGGACATCACCAGGCGACCACGCGTGTCTTCCGCGTTCTGATATTGCTTCACCGCACACTGGCGGCAAGCACCGACGCTCCCTAGCGCCGGGTGCCAGCAAAAGTAGGGAATATCAAGCCCAAGAGAGAGACAAGCCTCCAGCAGGTTGTCCGCTCCGTTGACCTCGTATTCTTTGCCGTCTACATGAATCGTAGCCATTAGCGTGCTTCCAAAAATAAAAAAACCTTTAGATTACCAGCGCGTCTTAAGCAGGTTCGGCTGAATCCCGTTGATTGCATGGGTATTGCTGAACTGCTGCTTAATGCCAGCCTCGAATTCTTCGCGGAAATATTTAATCGCGCTCTGCAGCGGCTCAACCGCGCCCGGCGCGTGCGCGCAGAAGGTTTTACCCGGGCCCAGGAATCGACACAGTTGCTCAAGCGTTTCGATATCGCCAGGCTGACCTTCGCCGCGCTCCAGGGCGCGCAGGATCTTCACGCTCCACGGCAGACCATCGCGGCACGGCGTACACCAGCCACAGGACTCGCGGGCAAAGAACTCTTCGAGGTTGCGCACCAGCGAGACCATGTTGATCTCGTGGTCAACGGCCATCGCCAGCGAGGTGCCCAGACGGCTGCCCGCTTTACCAATGCTTTCGAACTCCATCGGCAGATCGAGGTGCGCTTCGGTGAGGAAGTCGGTCCCTGCCCCACCCGGCTGCCAGGCTTTAAACTTCAGGCCATCGCGCATACCGCCGGCGTAATCTTCCAGGATCTCGCGGGCAGTGGTGCCGAACGGCAGCTCCCAGACGCCCGGGTTCTTCACGCGGCCGGAGAAGCCCATCAGCTTGGTGCCGGCATCTTTACTGGTGGAGATGTTCTGGTACCACTCGACGCCGTTAGCCAGAATCGCCGGCACGTTGCACAGGGTTTCCACGTTGTTGACGCAGGTCGGCTTACCCCACACGCCGGAGCTCGCCGGGAACGGCGGCTTGGAGCGCGGGTTAGCGCGGCGGCCTTCCAGGGAGTTGATCAGCGCCGTCTCTTCGCCGCAGATATAGCGTCCTGCCCCGGTGTGGACAAACAGCTCGAAGTCAAAACCAGTGCCGAGGATATTTTTCCCCAGCAGGCCCGCCTCGGTGGCTTCGGCAATCGCGCGGCGCAGATGCTGGGCCGCTTCGATATACTCACCGCGCAGGAAGATGTAGCCGCGATAAGCCTTCAGCGCAAAGGCGGAGATCAGCATGCCTTCCACCAGCAGGTGCGGGAGCTGCTCCATCAGCAGGCGGTCTTTATAGGTGCCCGGCTCCATCTCATCGGCGTTACACAGCAGGTAACGGATGTTCATGGATTCGTCTTTCGGCATCAGGCTCCACTTCAGACCGGTGGAGAAGCCCGCGCCGCCGCGCCCTTTCAGGCCAGCGTCTTTTACCGCCGTGACGATCTCGTCCGGCGCCATGCCGGTCAGCGCTTTTCGCGCCCCTTCATAGCCATTTTTGCTGCGATACTCGTCCAGCCAGACCGGCTGCTTGTCGTCGCGCAGGCGCCAGGTGAGCGGATGCGTTTCCGCAGTACGAATTACGGTTTTCATTTGTACTGCTCCAGCAGGTCAGGAATTGCCTCCGGCGTCAGATGGCTGTGAGTGTCCTCATCAATCATCATGGTCGGTCCCTTGTCGCAGTTGCCCAGGCAGCAGGTCGGCAGCAGGGTAAAGCGGCCATCAAAGGTGGTCTGCCCTGGCTTGATGTTCAGCTTCTTCTCGATGGCGGCCTGAATCCCCTGATAGCCGGTAATGTGACACACCACGCTGTCGCAGTAGCGGATCACGTGACGGCCAACCGGCTGGCGGAAAATCTGGCTGTAGAACGTCGCCACGCCTTCGACGTCGCTGGCCGGGATGCCCAGCACATCGGCAATGGCGTAGATCGCGCCATCCGGCACCCAGCCGCGCTGTTTCTGAACGATTTTCAGCGCTTCGATGGACGCCGCACGCGGGTCTTCGTAGTGGTGCTTCTCGTGCTCAATAGCCTCACGCTCTGCCGCACTCAGCTCAAAAGCCTCGGTTTGTGGTTGTTGATTCTCGTGCATAATTAGCGGTCCACGTCTGACATAACAAAATCGATACTACCCAGATAGACGATCAGGTCGGATACCAGGCTGCCGCGGATCGCCGACGGGATCTGCTGCAGGTGCGCAAAGCTCGGCGTGCGGACGCGGGTACGGTAGCTCATGGTGCTGCCGTCGCTGGTCAGGTAGTAACTGTTAATCCCCTTGGTCGCCTCAATCATCTGGAAGGATTCGTTGGCCGGCATGACCGGGCCCCACGATACCTGCAGGAAGTGGGTGATCAGGGTTTCGATATGCTGCAGCGTGCGCTCTTTCGGCGGCGGCGTTGTCAGCGGGTGATCCGCTTTGAACGGCCCTTCCGGCATATTGTCGAGGCACTGCTGAAGAATGCGCAGGCTCTGGCGCAGCTCTTCGACTTTCAGCATCACGCGGGTGTAGCAGTCAGAGACGCCGCCCCCGGTCGGGACTTCGAAGTCGAAGTTTTCATAGCCAGAATAAGGACGCCATTTACGCACGTCGAAGCCGATACCGGTGGCGCGCAGGCCTGCGCCGGTGGTGCCCCACTCCAGCGCCTCTTTAGCGGTATAGGCTGCCACGCCGACGGAACGGCCCTTCAGAATGGTGTTGCGCAGGGCGGCTTTTTCATAGGAGTCCAGACGCTTCGGCATCCACTCGAGGAACTCACGCAGCAGACGATCCCAGCCGCGCGGCAGATCGTGCGCGACGCCGCCGATGCGGAACCACGCCGGGTGCATACGGAAACCGGTGATCGCTTCCACCAGATCGTAGATTTTCTGCCGATCGGTAAAGGCGAAGAAGACCGGGGTCATCGCGCCGACGTCCTGAATAAAGGTAGAGATATACAGCAGGTGGCTGTTGATGCGGAACAGTTCGGAGAGCATTACGCGGATCACGTTGACGCGATCCGGCACGGTGATCCCGGCCAGTTTTTCCACGGCCAGCACGTACGGCATCTCGTTGACGCAGCCGCCAAGGTATTCGATACGGTCGGTGTACGGGATGTAGCTGTGCCAGGACTGGCGCTCGCCCATCTTCTCGGCGCCGCGGTGGTGGTAACCGATGTCCGGCACGCAGTCGACGATCTCTTCGCCATCCAGCTGCAGAATAATGCGGAACGCACCGTGCGCGGAGGGGTGGTTCGGACCGAGGTTGAGGAACATGAAGTCCTCGTTGTCGGTGCCGCGCTTCATGCCCCACTCTTCCGGTTTGAAAGTCAGCGCTTCCATCTCCAGATCCTGCTTGGCTTTGGTCAGCTCAAACGGATCGAATTCGGTGGCGCGCGCCGGGTAGTCTTTACGCAGCGGGTGACCTTCCCAGGTCGGCGGCATCATGATGCGACGCAGATTCGGGTGGCCATCGAAGGTAATACCAAACATTTCCCAGGTTTCACGCTCATACCAGTTGGCGTTGGGGAACAGTTTGGTGAAGGTCGGCAGATGCAGATCGTTTTCAGACAGCGCCACCTTGAGCATGATGTCGCGGTTGCGGTCGATGGAAATCAGGTGATAGAAAACGGAAAAATCCGCGGCGGGCAGGCCATCGCGGTGCGTGCGCAGACGTTCGTCCATGCCGTGCAGGTCAAACAGCATCACGTAAGGCTTCGGCAATTTCTTCAGGAAATCACCCACCTCAAGCAGCTGCTCGCGCTTGACCCATACCACCGGTACGCCGGTACGGGTTGGCTGAACGGTAAAGGCATCCGGCCCAAAGCGGTTGCGCAGTTCGCCGATCACCGGGTCATCAAGGTGATCGCGGGTTTGCCAGGCTGGTGCGGCGTCATGCGCGGTTAAATCGGTCATATTGTTCACCATTGCAAAAGGTCCGTGGTGACTGCCGGGCGAGACTTCGCGCTGTTGTAGATTGATTTGCGAAGTGGTTCTCCCGCCCGCAGGCGCAAATTAAATCTCGTCCGGCGTCCGCAGATTGGTCACTGCAATACGTTCGCCGCGTTTACGCTCGCGTTCCGACTGCATATTGGCGCGATAGACGCCCTGATCGCCAACCACCCATGAGAGCGGACGACGTTCTTTACCAATGGACTCCTGCAGCAGCATCAGCGCCTGCATATAGGCCTCCGGACGCGGCGGGCAGCCCGGGATGTACACATCGACCGGAATAAACTTATCCACGCCCTGGACGACGGAATAGATGTCGTACATGCCGCCGGAGTTCGCGCAGGCGCCCATGGAAATCACCCACTTCGGCTCCAGCATCTGATCATAGAGACGCTGAATCACCGGCGCCATTTTGGTGAAGCAGGTTCCGGCGACCACCATCAGGTCCGCCTGACGCGGAGAGGCGCGCAGAACTTCGGCCCCAAAGCGCGCAACGTCATGCACCGCAGTGAATGACGTCACCATTTCCACATAACAGCAAGAAAGGCCGAAGTTATACGGCCAAATTGAGTTCTTACGGCCCCAGTTCACCATGTCATGCAGCGCGTGTTCGAGTTTCCCCATATACACGCTTTTGTTGACTTCCTGCTCCAGGGGGTCGGTAACGATCTCCTGTTTCTGCAGGGGGTAACGGTCGTTCTCACCGTTAGGATCTATGCGGGTGAGCGTATAATCCATCTTATTGCCTCGCTTTTACTGCATATGACGGTTAGTGGGACTGTCTGTTTCCGGGTTAACCAGCGTGCGACGGGAACGCGCAGGCGTCCAGTCCAGTGCGCCGATGCGAACGAGATAAACCAGGCCAGCCAGTAGCACTAAAATGAAAATTGCGGCTTCCACAAAGCCGACCCAGCCGCTCTCGCGGATGGAGGTCGACCATGCGTAGAGATACAGGGCTTCCACGTCGAAGATCACGAAGAACATGGCAACCAGATAAAACTTCGCAGAAAGACGTAAGCGGGCCGAACCAACGGAGTCGATCCCCGATTCAAACGGCGTGTTTTTGCTTCGCGCGCGCGCGCGACCGCCAAGGTACCAGCCGCCGACGAGCATCAGGCAGCACAGACCGATAGCGATGATGAGAAATATAGCGAATGCCCAGTGATGAGCGATGACTTCAGTGGATGTTGACATACGCATTGCTTAACCAAAAAAGTGTAGCGCCAAAACCCTCTGCTCTTACTGGCAGATGAACGCCACAGCGTTTCACGGGAGGAATAAAAAATAACCGTGCAAAAAAGCGTCCCTGGAAGATGTGAGAAGCCCAGATGCCGTGGCTTTTTACCCCTTTCTTTAACCTTTTGTCAACTTTAACAAAAGTTTTCATAACATTAATTTACATTGGAATCTTTTCATTAACATTAAATGCCCTTTTATGCGAAATAACCTTGCATACTGTTCGGTTTTAGTGTTGTTGAATCGTGTCCGTTTCCGTCGTAAATCAAAAATCCCTGCTATTTTGACAGGATTTAGCCTCGATTCCTCCCCCCAAAGAGGGGTATTTTCTTGATCTGCGACACGGTTTTGTTAATTACCCCAGAAAATCGGCAACAATCCATCCGGTTTTTTAACATTAGCAGGAAGTGTTGAAAGTGCAGGAAAAAGTCGACAAGGTGAGCGTCCGGTCACGCCAATATGCTGATTTTTCTGCAAAGAAATAAAAAAAAGATTCAAAACATCAATAAGAGTGCAAAAAAAAGAGCCACCAGACGAGAAACCCACCCCTGAGGCTCTTTTTGGACACTTACATTCTGTTACCAGTTTTTGTGATCTTTGTTAGCAAAATAACCTCACAAAATGAAGGTGCTTCCTCCCTCTTCCGGAGTAAGTACCGGCCCCGCGCGCCAGGGATCGCTCTCCTGGCTCAGAGACTGAAAAATCGCCTGCGGTAGTTCGCTCACCGTCTGCGGATTGCAGCTGACGACGTACCGGGTATCCGGCAGGACCGGCAGGCCATCGCTAATGCCGGCCACGCGCAAATCCGGGCTCATCATTTCGACCGGACGCGCGGTGACCCCCAGCCCGGCTTTCACTGCCGCTTTCACCCCGGAGAGCGACGAGGCGCCGTGGGCCAGATGCCAGGAGACGCGAGCAGCCTCCAGCGCGGCGATGATGTCCTCACGGAACGGGCCAGGCTCTTCGAGCAGGATCAGGGGGATCGATTCCCCTTTCGCCAGCACGTAGTCCGCCGCACAGTACCAGAGGGTAGGCGACGTTCTCAGCGTGAAAGCGGTAAAACCGGGAAGCTGATGGGTGGTTAATGCCAGATCGACCTCTCCCCCGCTCAGCATCGCCATGATGACGGCGTGGGGATGGACTTTAATCTCCAGCGTCATTCTGGGATAGAAGCAGCCGATGCGGTTTAACAGAAACGGCAGGATAGTATCAGCGGTTTCTTCCGACGCGCCGATGGTCAGTCCCCCCTGCAGACTGCCATACATCAGCGACATGCAGGCTTCATCGTTAAAGCGCAGGATTTTGCGGGCATAGCCCAGCAGCTGGATGCCCTGCTCGGTCAGCAGTTTATTGCGTCCGTGACGAGCGAAAAGCTCCTTGCCAACCAGCTGCTCCAGGCGTTGCATTTGCTGGCTGACCGCGGACTGGGTACGGCACACTGCGGCGGCGGCGGCGGCGAAGGTGTTCAAATCAGCGACGGCTACAAAGGTGCGCAGCAGATCGAGATCGAGGTTGAGTATCGGACGTGTTGTATTAATCATCTTTCTTCACTTACAGGTGGCTAACGCTGACCTGCCTTGTTGATGCTTTACGCCAGGTTTCCGGCTATTCCCTGAGCCTTGTGCTCACCGTCAGATGGCGGATAAACAACTGGACGAACGTTATTACATGCCAAAGTACTCATCTGAGCAAATGCGCAGAACACCGGAGTAATATATTGTTCGTATTCCTCATTATTATTAATTACCACGGCCAGCAAGGCGTCATACGTCGCCCCGGGAAATCGCACAGTGGTGGTGAGAAAGCCTCTCTTTCGCCGGACGTCTTTTTTGGCGAAAAACGAACAATAAAATTCTGTAATAACAATATATTAGATACCAATTCAGCCGTAAATCATACCGACTACCACTGATATTAACGGCGATATTCTAACCGATTCCCATCCTTTTTATAAGCCTTAATAAGGATTAACTGAGTTAATTTTAAATTTTTTTCAACATTTTATATAAATTAACAAACCTCAGATTATTACCTGTCAAAAATAATAATAATGCGCTTGCGCACAGTTTTTTATTAAAATTACTTAACATCAAGATTACAAATCAACCGCTATTACATTAAGGATAGCGTTTTTTTGCGGCCATCCATTCTTCAGCCCCCCCGTTTACCCGACAAACAAACCAGATAAATGATGGTAAAAAAGGCACTACCTCAACATAGACGACCGAAAAAATGCCATGAAAAGGCATAAACCACAGGAAAAATCAGCAAGCAGCAGATAAATCAATTACGCTTAAAATCCTGCGTTAACAAAATCTTCTCCTGCAAAGCCTTCAAAACAGCGGGGAGGCGGAGTACATTGTTCCGTGCTGACTTCCACGGCAGGGAGTGGCGATAACAGCTAAAAGGTCAAGATTCATGTCCCCCATCGAAAAATCCAGCAAGTTAGAGAACGTCTGTTATGACATCCGCGGCCCGGTTCTGAAAGAAGCGAAACGTCTTGAAGAAGAAGGCAATAAGGTTCTGAAACTGAACATCGGCAACCCGGCGCCCTTCGGCTTCGAAGCCCCTGACGAGATCCTCGTCGACGTCATCCGCAATCTGCCTACCGCCCAGGGTTACTGCGATTCGAAAGGATTGTACTCGGCGCGTAAAGCCATCATGCAGCATTACCAGGCGCGGGGAATGCGCGATGTCACCGTGGAAGATATTTACATCGGCAACGGCGTGTCCGAACTGATTGTCCAGGCGATGCAGGCGCTGTTAAACAGCGGCGATGAGATGCTGGTTCCCGCCCCGGACTACCCGCTGTGGACGGCGGCGGTGTCCCTTTCCAGCGGTAAAGCGGTGCACTATCTGTGTGACGAATCCTCTGACTGGTTCCCGGATCTTGACGATATCCGCGCTAAAATTACGCCTCGCACCCGCGGGATCGTGATCATCAACCCCAACAACCCCACCGGCGCGGTCTATTCCAAAGAGCTGCTGCAGGAGATCGTGGAGATCGCCCGCCAGCACAACCTGATTATTTTCGCCGATGAGATCTACGACAAGATCCTCTACGACGAAGCCCAGCATCACTCGATCGCCGCTCTGGCGCCCGATCTGCTGACGGTGACCTTCAACGGACTGTCGAAAACTTACCGCGTCGCCGGCTTCCGTCAGGGCTGGATGGTGCTGAATGGCCCGAAAAAACACGCGAAAGGCTATATCGAAGGACTGGAAATGCTGGCGTCGATGCGCCTGTGCGCCAACGTGCCGGCCCAGCATGCTATCCAGACGGCGCTGGGCGGCTACCAGAGTATCAGCGAATTCATCATTCCCGGCGGGCGTCTGTATGAACAACGCAACCGCGCCTGGGAGTTGATCAACGATATTCCGGGCGTCTCCTGCATGAAGCCAAAAGGCGCGCTGTACATGTTCCCGAAAATCGACGCCAAACGCTTCAATATTCACGATGACCAGAAAATGGTGCTCGATTTCCTGCTGCAGGAGAAAGTGCTGCTGGTGCAGGGTACTGCCTTTAACTGGCCGTGGCCGGATCACGTACGCATTGTGACCCTGCCTCGCGAAGACGACCTGGAGATGGCGATCTCCCGCTTTGGCCGCTTCCTCTCCGGCTACCATCAGCTGTAATCGTGCCGCCGCCGGCATTTGCATCCGGCGGCGATCCCTGCGCACAATGGAACCCGATGTTGTCACTGATTAAGGGTTCCTATGAGTCAGAGTCATTTCTTTGCCCACCTCTCCCGTCTGAAACTGATTAACCGCTGGCCGCTGATGCGCAACGTGCGCACTGAAAATGTCTCCGAGCACAGCCTGCAGGTGGCGATGGTCGCCCACGCGCTGGCGGCGATCAAAAACCGCAAATTCGGCGGCCAGGTCAACGCCGAGCGTATCGCCTTGTTAGCGATGTACCATGACGCCTCGGAAGTCTTAACTGGCGATCTCCCTACTCCGGTGAAATATTTCAATTCGCAGATTGCCCAGGAATATAAGGCGATTGAGAAAATCGCCCAGCAGAAGCTGGTGGATATGGTGCCTGACGAGCTGCGCGATATTTTCGAACCGCTGATTGACGAGCATCACTACAGTGAGGAAGAGCAGTCGATCGTCAAACAGGCTGACGCCCTCTGCGCCTACCTGAAATGCCTCGAAGAGCTGTCGGCGGGCAACAACGAATTTCTGCTGGCCAAAGGCCGTCTGGAAAAAACGCTGGCGTCGCGGCGCAGCGCGGAGATGGATTACTTTATGCAGGTGTTTGTCCCGAGCTTCCAGCTGTCGCTGGATGAAATCAGCCAGGATTCGCCGCTGTAATTTTTCAGGCCGGGCCGCGGTCGCCCCCTACCCGGCCTGCATACCTTAAAACGGGAAGAGCACCGGGATCAGCAGGACGCAGACCACCATTACCAGCACGGTAAAGGGCACGCCAATCTTTACAAAGTCGCTGAAGGAATACTTACCCGGGCCAAGCACCAGGGTGTTGACCGGCGAGGAGACCGGGGTCATAAACGCCGCCGAAGCCGCCATCGCCACCACCATGGCAAAGGGATAGGGCGACACGCCCATCGACTTCGCCGCCGCTAAGGCAATAGGCGCCATCAGCACTGCGGTGGCCGTGTTAGAGATAAACAGGCCTATCGCCGCGCACATCACAAACAGGCAGCCGAGCATCAGATAAGGCCCCTCGCCTCCGGCAACGTCCATCAGTCCCTTGACCACCAGATCCACCCCACCGGTTTTCTGCAAGGCCAGGGCAAATGGCATCATCCCGACAATCAGAATAATGCTCGGCCAGTGGATCGCCTTGTAGGCGCTTTCGGCGTTGATGCAGCGGAATTTGCCCATCAGCAGACAGGCGATGATCGCGGCGATGGGGTTGGGGATTTCATCCGTCAGCATCAGGGCCACCATCAGCACCAGACAGAAAATCGCGTGCGGAGCCTGGCTGTGGGCCGGCGAAGCGTCATCGACCTCAACCGGCATATTGAGCACCACGAAATCCCGACCGCGCTTCGCCAGCAGGGCAATTTGCCGCCAGTTGCCGACCACCAGCAGGATATCGCCGAGCTGCAGCGGCTCATCGACCACGGAACCATCCATCGCTTTGCCATCGCGCTTCATGCCGACGATATTGAGACCAAACCGGGTGCGGAAGGCTATCTCACGCACCGTTTTGCCTATCATCTCTGAATCCGGGATCAGCGCCACCTCCGCCATCCCCACATCCAGCGCCTGATCGGCAAAATACTCGCCGCGCAGCACCATCGGCTCGAGCATTTGCTCGCCGCAGAACTGGCGCAGGTCGACATCGGAGGCGGACATATCGATCAGCAGGACGTCGCGGGCGCGAAATTCCGATACCCCGTTGACGTTAACAATCACCCGACGGAACCGCCGCCAGCGCTCAACGCCGATAACGTTGGCACAGTAGCGCTCACGCAGCTTTAAATCATCCAGCCGCTGACCGATCATCGGCGAACCGGGTCGGATCGCCAGTCGGCGGGCGCGGCCGGTGAGGTGATATTCGCGAATCAAATCGCGGAAGGTGCTTCTTTTTCGTCCATCGCGCGCGGATTCGCCATTATCCGTCTTCAGCATAAAGCGCACCGCCAGCATATAGACGATGCCCAGGATCAGCACCACCAGGCCAATCGGGGTGACGCTGAAAAAACTGAAGCCGTGCAGCCCTTCGCGCAGCAGTTCGCTGTTGACCACCAGGTTGGGCGGCGTCGCCACCAGGGTCATCATCCCGCTGATAAGCCCGGCGAAGCTCAGCGGCATCATCAGCCGCGAGGGGGAGGTATTCATCCGCGCCGAGACGCTAAGGACCACCGGAATGAAAATGGCGACCACGCCGGTGGAGCTCATAAACGCGCCCAGCCCGGCGACAGTGAGCATCAGGTAGATCAGCATTTTGGTTTCGCTGTTGCCTGCTACGCTCACCAGCCAGGCGCCCATCTTGGTGGCTACCCCGGTACGCACGAGGCCGTCGCCGATAATAAACAGGGCGGCAATCAGGATCACGTTAGGATCGCTGAACCCGGAAAAAGCTTCGGTCAGCGTCAGCGTGCCGCTGAGGACAAAGGCGACAATGACCATCAGGGCGATAGCATCCATGCGCACCTTGCCGGTAGCAAACAGCACAACCGCGATGGCCAGGAGGGATAAAACCCAAATCAATTCACCGTTCACAACGTTTCCTTGTCACAAGTGGGAGTCGACATAGTGGCATAAAAAAGCCCCGACGACGCGGGGCGAAATCATGGGTTTACGCTTTAAGACGCACATTCACCACGCCGTCGGCCTGGCGTTCAACCAGCAGATCTTCCAGGCTGCTCAGCACGAGGTCGGCTTCATCCAGACGGGGGGCATCGGCAGGCACCTTGACCGCGATGGTGCGACAGCCTGCCGTCAGCCCGGAGAGCAGCCCCGCCGGCGCATCTTCCACCACCGCGCACTCCCCGGCAGGCAGCCCCAACCGCTCGGCGCCCAGCAGATAGGCGTCCGGCGCCGGCTTGCCGTGCTTCACTTGCTCAGCGGTGACAAACACCTCCGGCATCGGCAGGCCCGCCGCGCGGTGACGCGCGTGCGCAACCGGAATCGAGCCGGAGGTGACAATCGCCCACGGGATCCCAGCCTCATTGAGCGAATTCAGCAGGGCTAACGCCCCCGGCAGGGCGACGATGCCTTCGATATCAGTGGCTTCCATCTGCTCGAGATAACGGAATTCGGCCTGGATATCCTCCTCGCTGCGACCCGGCATAAAATGGCGAATGGAGGTAATGGCCTGCTTGCCGTGAATAAAACTGAGAATTTCATCATGGTCGATGGCGAAACGATCCCCCCACTTGCACCATGAACGCTCCACCACCGGCAAGGAATCCACCAGCGTCCCGTCTAAATCGAACAGGAAACCTTTACACTGCACGGGCACCTCCCTCAGGCATTGATGATTTGGTTAATTTCGTTACTGCTCAGATGATACTGGCGCGGGCAGGCGTGCCAGACGCTCAGCATCCGCTGATATTTCTCCCACATCGGGGTCTGCGAGTTAAAGCCATGGGTGCCGGCGTCAAAGTGGCTGTAACGGCCTTCAACATTGACCATAAAGCGCACGTAGCCGAGAAAACGCGCTTCGGTGGCGGCATCAAAGCCGAGGAAGGTGACTCGGCGCTCGTCGATACCCTCCGCGTCTTTCAGGTTGGTCCAGGAGACGTGTAGCGCGTGGTACATCTCCATGATGTCGATAACGGTACGGCAGGTTTCTTCCGTCAACTGGCCGAACTCGCGGTCCAGTTCACGCATCTGCAGCCCATACCCACGCTCAATGATGGTTTGCAGACGACGATAGCGCTCCGCATTGTCCGGGTCGAGCATCGTCATCATTTTGTACTGATTGGATAAAATCAGACGCTGCGCATTGGTCATTTCCATGTTGTGACTCCTGTAGCACGGTAGGGCGTGAAATAAAGAAGGCGCATAAATCATGCGCCTTCTTTTATATGCGTTTTCCGTAGTGAATTACAAATCATCAAGGAAAGTTTTATCGAGTTGTTTGAAGGCGCGCTTAAGCGTGTCAGCCAGCGCCTGATAATCGGGCTTGCCTTCGACAGGCGCCAGCGCCTGCCCCGCCTCCTGCAGTTTGCCGCGTACTTCGTAGAACCAGTTAAGAATGGAAGGCGGCAGCGGCGTCACTGAACGTTTACCCAACCACCATAACCCCTGCATCGGCAGGCTCAATGCAAACAGCGCGGTGGCCACGGCGGGACCCAGCTGGCCGCCCAGCGCTATCTGCCAGCAGAGGGTGAAAATGGCGATCGGCGGCATGATGCGGATGGCGTAGCGGGTGGCACGAATGATGCGGTTTTCAATAAATACCGGCGCGAGGCGCTTGTCGAGAGGCCAGGTCTTGGCGTAGTGCTGCCCGCGGTTGAACAAGCTAAAGAAGCTAACGGGGCGTTTCTCAGGGGTCGACATGGCTTTACCTCAACTTTACATATAAAACTTAAAAAATTCGTGCAAAACACCAACTATGCATGACATCGTTCAAAAGATTTTGGCAAAGGATGCCGCAATCAGGTATCCTGTGCCCGCCTGAAAGGGCGGATAGACTCTTTTGCCAGGCTAGTCAAATTATCGCATATTCTGCCATTGGCTGAAAATTATGCAAAATGGCATAAAATCAAATGTACTTATCTCATCGTGCCTGAAAACAGAACAAGGCATGATGTTAATCATAAATGTCGAGGTCATCCTGCGCTACGCTAATGACACACTGACGTTTTTTTAGCCACGTATCATAAAAAGGTACTTCCATGTCGAGTAAGTTAGTACTGGTTCTGAACTGCGGTAGCTCCTCTCTGAAATTTGCTATCCTTGACGCCGTGAACGGCGACGAATACCTGTCCGGTTTAGCGGAATGCTTCCACCTGCCGGAAGCCCGTATCAAATGGAAAATTGACGGCGGCAAACAAGAAGCCGAATTAGGCGCGGGCGCCGCGCACAGCGAAGCACTGAACTTTATCGTTAACACTATTCTGGCACAAAAACCAGAACTGTCTGCTCAGCTGACCGCAATCGGCCACCGTATCGTCCACGGCGGCGAAAAATACACCAGCTCCGTAGTCATCGACGAGTCCGTGATTCAGGGCATTAAAGACGCCGCGTCCTTCGCCCCGCTGCACAACCCGGCACACCTGATCGGCATCGCTGAAGCGCTGAAATCCTTCCCGCACCTGAAAGACAAAAACGTGGCAGTATTCGATACGGCGTTCCACCAGACCATGCCGGAAGAATCCTATCTCTACGCCCTGCCGTACAGCCTGTACAAAGAGCACGGCGTTCGTCGTTACGGCGCGCACGGCACCAGCCACTTCTACGTGACTCAGGAAGCCGCTAAGATCCTGAACAAGCCGGTTGAAGAGCTGAACATCATCACCTGCCACCTCGGCAACGGTGGTTCGGTTTCCGCTATTCGTAACGGCAAGTGCGTTGACACCTCCATGGGTCTGACCCCGCTGGAAGGCCTGGTGATGGGTACCCGCTCCGGCGATATCGATCCGGCCATCATCTTCCATCTGCACGACACCCTGGGCATGAGCGTTGACGCCATCAACAAAATGCTGACCAAAGAGTCCGGCCTGCTGGGCCTGACCGAAGTCACCAGCGACTGCCGCTACGTGGAAGACAACTACCAGGAAAAAGCCGACGCTAAACGCGCGATGGACGTCTACTGCCACCGCCTGGCGAAATACATCGGTTCCTACACTGCGCTGATGGACGGCCGTCTCGACGCCGTGATCTTCACCGGTGGCATCGGTGAAAACGCCGCGATGGTGCGTGAGCTGTCGCTGGGCAAACTGGGCGTACTGGGCTTTGAAGTTGACCATGAGCGTAACCTGGCTGCCCGCTTCGGCAAGTCTGGCTTCATCAACAAAGAAGGCACCCGTCCTGCCGTGGTTATCCCGACCAACGAAGAGCTGGTCATCGCGCAAGACGCCAGCCGTCTGACCGCATAATTCCACACCGCCAGCCCTGACCCGCAATACTTCGAGCTGCAGGAAGGCGGCGACACAGCAGATCCCCGGCGCGTACAGCGCGTACGCGACCGGGGTGAGCAAGTAGAGCCAACGCACGTGCAACGTGGAGTATGACGGGTCGCTGGTGGTGCTGTTTTGTATCCCGCCTGATACTGGCGGTAACGAAAGAGGATATACCGTGTCCCGTACTATCATGTTAATTCCTACCGGTACCAGCGTAGGCCTGACCAGCGTCAGCCTCGGTGTGATCCGCGCTATGGAACGCAAAGGCGTTCGTCTGAGCGTCTTTAAACCTATCGCCCAGCCGCGCTCCGGCGGCGATGCCCCGGACCAGACCACCACCATCGTTCGCGCCAGCTCCTCCACCACCACCGCTGCTGAACCGCTGAAGATGAACCACGTTGAGTCTCTGCTCTCCAGCAATCAGAAAGATGTGCTGATGGAAGAGATCATCGCCAACTACCACGCGAACACTCAGGACGCGGAAGTGGTACTGGTGGAAGGCCTGGTGCCGACCCGTAAGCATCAGTTCGCCCAGGCGCTGAACTTTGAAATCGCCAAAACCCTGAACGCGGAAATCGTCTTCGTGATGTCGCAGGGCACCGATACGCCAGAACAGCTGAACGAGCGTATTGAACTGACCCGCAACAGCTTTGGCGGCGCGAAAAACACCAGCATCACCGGCGTTATCATCAACAAACTGAATGCGCCGGTCGACGAGCAGGGCCGTACCCGTCCTGACCTGTCAGAAATCTTCGACGACTCATCCAAAGCGAAAGTCGTGAAGATCGACCCGGCTCAGCTGCAAAACGGCAGCGCGCTGCCGGTGCTGGGCGCCGTACCGTGGAGCTTCGATCTGATCGCCACCCGCGCGATCGACATGGCCCATCACCTGAATGCGACCATCATCAACGAAGGCGACATCAACACTCGCCGCGTCAAATCCGTGACCTTCTGCGCGCGCAGCATCCCGCACATGCTGGAGCACTTCCGCGCGGGCTCGCTGCTGGTGACCTCCGCAGATCGTCCTGACGTGCTGGTTGCCGCCTGCCTGGCAGCGATGAACGGCGTGGAAATCGGCGCCATCCTGCTGACCGGCGGCTATGAAATGGACGCGCGCATCAGCAAGCTGTGCGAACGCGCCTTCGCCACCGGCCTGCCGGTATTCATGGTCAACACCAACACCTGGCAGACCTCCCTGAGCCTGCAGAGCTTCAACCTCGAAGTACCGGTTGACGATCACGAGCGCATTGAGAAAGTTCAGGAATACGTCGCCAACTACATCAACGCCGACTGGATCGAATCGCTGACCGCGACCTCCGAGCGCAGCCGTCGTCTCTCCCCGCCAGCCTTCCGCTACCAGCTGACCGAGCTGGCGCGTAAAGCCGGCAAACGCGTGGTTCTGCCGGAAGGCGACGAGCCGCGTACCGTGAAAGCCGCCGCTATCTGCGCCGAACGCGGGATCGCCACCTGTGTGCTGCTGGGTAACCCGGATGAGATCAACCGCGTTGCGGCAGCGCAGGGCGTTGAGCTGGGCGCCGGTATCGAAATCGTCGACCCGGAAGTGGTACGCGAAAGCTACGTGGCTCGCCTGGTCGAACTGCGTAAGAGCAAGGGCATGACCGAAGCGGTCGCCCGCGAGCAGCTGGAAGATAACGTGGTTCTCGGCACCCTGATGCTGGAACAAGACGAAGTCGACGGCCTGGTGTCCGGCGCGGTACACACCACCGCCAACACCATTCGTCCGCCGCTGCAGCTGATCAAAACCGCACCGGGCAGCTCGCTGGTCTCTTCGGTGTTCTTCATGCTGCTGCCGGAACAGGTTTACGTTTACGGCGACTGCGCGATCAACCCGGATCCGACCGCAGAGCAGCTGGCGGAAATCGCGATTCAGTCTGCAGACTCCGCGATTGCCTTCGGCATCGAACCGCGCGTGGCGATGCTCTCCTACTCCACCGGTACTTCCGGCGCGGGTAGCGATGTAGAAAAAGTCCGCGAAGCGACCCGCCTGGCGCAGGAAAAACGTCCTGATCTGATGATCGACGGTCCGCTGCAGTATGACGCCGCGGTGATGGCTGACGTCGCGAAATCCAAAGCGCCGAACTCGCCGGTAGCTGGCCGCGCGACCGTGTTCATCTTCCCGGATCTGAACACCGGTAACACCACTTACAAAGCGGTACAACGCTCTGCCGACCTGATCTCCATCGGGCCGATGCTGCAGGGTATGCGCAAGCCGGTCAACGACCTGTCTCGTGGCGCGCTGGTAGACGATATCGTCTACACCATCGCACTGACCGCGATCCAGTCAGCTCAGCAGCAGAAGTAATCGCTCGCTGAGAGAAAAGCAAAAGGCAGCCAGATGGCTGCCTTTTTTTGTCAGGAGGCGAACAGCGTTTGCTGCCACGCGTTCGCGCGATTATTCGCGCTCGCTCTCTTCCGCGTCATCATACTCGTTACCGGCGTTGCGGGTCATCCACAGCGCCAGCGCTTTCAGGGAGTCGGGCGTGAACTCATCGCAGCGGGCGGTGATCTCTTCCGGCGTTAACCAGCACACCTCGCTTACCTCTTCTTCCTGCAGGGCAAACGGCCCGTGGGAAACGCAGCTGAACAGGCTTCCCCAGACGCGGCAGAATTTATCTTCGTAGTAGAACTGGCCGTGATCGGCGAACGGCACCCCGGCGATGCCTAACTCCTCTTCCGCCTCGCGGCGGGCCGACTCCAGCAATTGCTCATCAGCCTGCACGACGCCGCCGGCGGTGGCATCCAGCATGCCCGGATGAAAGTCTTTTGTCTCGGTGCGTCGCTGCACCAGAATTTTCCCCATTCCGTCGTGAACGACGATATAGGTCGCCCGGTGGCGCAGGCACTGCGCGCGCATCTGCTCGCGGCTGGACTGTGCTATCACCTCATTGTTTTCATTAACAATATCGACCCATTCTGTGCTTGCCAAATGATTCTGTTCCGCCATCAGGAAACCTTACTTTAAAAGCGCTCTTGCGGCGCGTCTTTATGATTGAGGGCTAAATTACGGGTAAATTGCGACCTCTGCAATAACCTGATTATCATTGAGTGCTAAAACCTGCAGACGCCCCTCATCCAGTAGCCCATAGCTGGCGGAATATCCCCCTTTCGGGATACTCACTGAGCCTGGATTAAACAGAGAGATCGCCCCGCGTTTTTCAGCAACCGGAATATGAGTATGGCCATACGCCAGGACATCGCCAGCGGCAAGTGGCGGCAAATTGTCCGGGCTATACAGATGACCATGGGTCAGAAACAGGCGATAGCCTTCGCCAAGCACCTGCTGCCAGGGTGCGGTCATGGGAAAACGAAGCAGCATTTGATCCACTTCGCTGTCGCAGTTACCGCGGACGGCAATGATGCGCTCCGCCACGCTGTTCAGCCGCTCGGCCACCTCCGCCGGCGCATAGCCTTCCGGCAACGCGTTGCGCGGTCCGTGATTAAGCACATCGCCGAGGATGATCAGCCACCTGGCACCACTTTGCGCGAAACGTTCAAGCACGCGTTCCGTGGCGGGCAGCGAACCATGAATATCGGAGGCAAACATCAGCTTCATAGGTTCCATCTCCACTGGTTACGATGCCTCTATGATAGCGGAAGCGCAGCGGGTTATCAGCCTCCGCGTTTGGCGGAAAGCGCCACGTAACGCTGGATTGAGGCCCGCTGCCACTGGAACGCCGCATAATCCGCCAGCGCCTCCGGCACCTCATCGCCATTGAGAACCAGACGATTGAGCATCAGCGCCAGGTCGGCGTCGGCAATAGACCATTCGCCGAATAAATTTTGCCCGCCGTGGGCCAGCAGTGTGGTCGCGGTGGCAAACAGTTTTTCCGCCGACCGCTTGCCTGCCTCGCTGAGCGCCGGCATTTTCACTCCACCAAACACCACGGCGGTGGATCGCTCTTCACGAATGGGCACCAGATCGCTGCGCAGCCAGGCCTGGATCTGCCGGGCGCGGGCCCGCTTTTGCAGATCGTGTGGATAAAGGCGCTCCCACTCAGGCGGCGCGAAACGTTCATCCAGATATTCGGTAATCGCCGAAGACTCGCTTAACGCGAAATCGTCAACCTCCAGCAGCGGTACGCGACGGGTGGCGGCATAGCCCGTCCAGCCGGCCTGCAGATGTTCGCCGCGGTTCAGGTCGATGGTTTTAAGGCTAAAAGGCAGGCTCTTTTCCTGCAGCGCGACATAGACAGACATCACGTACGGTGAGAAAAAATCGGCATCGGACCACAGGGTAATCACAGGCTGGCTCATAGCTTCCTCAGGGTTGGTAGACAGGGCAATAAACCAACATAGCCTGTCTTACAGGCGATGTCACTGCTCGCCCGCTGCGTGGCTGGCGAAAGACCGAGGCACCGCTCGCGGATTTTCTCCCGGGTCGCGCAGCTTCACCTATACTCGATCAGTTTGCGACCCACGACGGCGGGAAATATTATGATCGATCTCTACTATGCGCCCACCCCAAACGGCCACAAAATCACCCTCTTTCTCGAAGAGGCGCAGCTGGCCTATCGGCTAATCCGGGTCGATATCGGTAAAGGGGAGCAGTTTCATCCGCAGTTTCTGGCGATTTCGCCGAATAACAAAATTCCGGCTATCGTCGACCACATGCCTGCCGACGGCGGCGCGCCGTTGAGCGTCTTTGAGTCCGGCGCCATTCTGCTCTATCTGGCGGAAAAAAGCGGCAAGCTGCTGAGCGGCGAGCTGCGGGCGCGCTATACCACCCTGCAGTGGCTGTTCTGGCAGGTCGGCGGCCTGGGACCGATGCTGGGGCAAAATCAGCATTTTTCCCACTCAGCGCCGCAAACCGTGCCCTACGCGATTGAGCGTTTTCAGGTGGAAACCCAGCGACTCTACGGGGTACTGAATCACCGCCTGGGATCCAGCCCGTGGCTGGGCGGGGACCACTACAGCATCGCCGACATCGCCGCCTGGCCCTGGGTGAACTGCCATGTCCGCCAGCGGATCGATCTGGCGAACTATCCGGCGGTGCATAACTGGTATGAGCGCATTAAGCAGCGGCCGGCGACGGTGGAAGCGATGCTAAAAATTCAGTCTTATTAACCCCCTGCTCGCCCGTCGCGCTTTGTTGTATGATTGCAGGACTTACACCACGGAGGAAGCCTGCAATGTCTCAACCAGACGCCATTATTCGTATTAAGAACCTGCGCCTGCGTACTTTTATTGGTATTAAAGAGGAAGAGATCGCCAACCGCCAGGACGTGGTGGTGAATGTGGCCATTCACTACCCTGCCGATAAAGCGCGCGACAGCGAGGACATTAATGATGCGTTGAACTACCGCACCATTACCAAACGCATCATCAGCCATCTTGAGAATGGTCGTTTTTCACTGCTGGAAAAATTAACTCAGGATGTGCTGAATATCGCATGCGAACATCACTGGGTCACATATGCTGAAGTGGAGATCGATAAACTTCACGCGCTGCGCTATGCCGACTCAGTATCCATGACCATGAGCTGGCGGCGCTAACCATGTCAGGGAGGTGGTATGAAGATCCTGCTTACTGGTGGTACCGGCCTGATTGGCCGACATCTGATACCCAGATTGCTGGAGCTCGGGCATAGCGTCACGGTCTCCACCCGGCATCCGGATACCGCCCGCGCCCGTCTCGATCCGCGCGTCACGCTGTGGCGCGATTTCGAGGGCCATCACCACCTCAATGACATCGATGCCGTCATCAATCTGGCGGGCGAACCCATCGCCGATAAACGCTGGACCGCCGAACAGAAACAGCGCTTATGCCATAGTCGCTGGGATCTCACTCAGCGGTTGGTGGGCCTGATCCACGCCAGCGACACCCCTCCCTCCGTGCTGATCAGCGGGTCAGCCACCGGCTATTACGGCGACCTCGGCGAAGTGGTGGTGACCGAAGAAGAGCCGCCGCACAATGAGTTTACCCATAAGCTCTGCGCCCGCTGGGAGCAAATTGCCTGCGAAGCGCAAAGCGAGCGCACTCGCGTCTGTCTGCTGCGCACCGGCGTGGTACTGGCGCCGCGGGGCGGTATTCTCGGCAAAATGACCCCAGCCTTTAAGCTCGGCCTCGGCGGGCCTATCGGCAGCGGCAGACAGTACCTGGCCTGGATCCATATCGACGATATGGTTAACGGCATTCTGTGGCTGCTGGATAACGATCTGCGCGGCCCGTTCAATATGGTTTCGCCCTATCCCGTGCATAACGAGCAGTTCGCCCACGCGCTGGGTCATGCGCTCAATCGACCGGCGATTTTCCGCGTCCCCGCCGCCGCCATCCGCCTGCTGATGGGCGAATCGGCCGTCCTGGTGCTCGGCGGTCAGCGCGCGCTGCCTAAGCGGCTGGAAGCCGCCGGCTTCGCCTTCCGCTGGTACGATCTCGACGAAGCGCTAAAGGATGTGCTGAGTTAATGGCTGACACGGGGGAGCATTGGCTCCCCTGATTCCATTCTGCTGGCTAATGCCCCACGCCAGGATGGTCTCAGCCTGGCGCTGCAGCGTCGCCCTATCCCGGACAACCCGCGCCCTGAAGCGCCTGAGTTCATCGCCAGCGGGCCGGTTCGCCGGTGTTAACAGGCGGAGTAAAGTGCTAAGGTAGGCCTTTCCTTCTTTGTATTGACTGCTTTATGACGACCATCACCACGCCTCGCCTTTCGCTTACCCGCTTTGTTACCGATGACTGGCCCTTTTTTCTGCGCCTGCGCCAGGATCCGCAGGTGATGCGTTTTATGGGCGAAATGTTAAGCGAGGAGGCGTTGCGCAGCGTGTTCGCCAGTCGCTGCGCCGATCCCGGCGTGTATGTTCTGCGTAATCAGCGCGGCGATGCGCTGGGCGATATTGGGCTTCGCGTCAGCCCTAAAAATCCGCACGAGGCCGACGTCGGCTATGCGCTGCTGCCCGAGGCTCAGGGAAAAGGGTATGCCAGCGAAGCGCTGCGGGCGATCTGCGATTATGGTTTCAGTACGCTGGGGGTGCGGGCTATCAATGCCTGGGTTTTGGCAGAGAATCGTGGCTCATCGCGCCTGCTGGAGAAGCAGGGCTTTGTACGCACGCAGGTGCTGGAGAAAGCCTATCATCTGAACGGCGTCGATTACGATGACTGGATCTACCGGCTGGAGCGTGGATCCCACCCGGCGCCCGCGGACGCCGGGTGAGCCGTTTATTTCAGCGAACCTTTCAGAAACTGCTGCAGGCGCGGGCTTTTCGGCGCGCCGAACAGCGCGTCCGGATGCCCTTCTTCTTCAATTTTTCCCTGATGCAGGAAAATGACATGCGAAGAGACGTGGCGGGCAAAGCCCATTTCGTGGGTCACCACCACCATGGTTTTCCCCTCTTCCGCCAGCTGCTGCATAATGCGTAACACTTCGCCCACCAGCTCCGGATCCAGCGCGGAGGTCGGCTCATCAAACAGCAGCACCTCCGGCTCCATCGCCAGCGCTCGGGCAATAGAGACACGCTGCTGCTGGCCGCCGGAAAGATGCACCGGGTATTTCGCCTGCTGACGTTCGTCTATCCCGACCTTGGCCAGGTATTTTACCGCCCGTTCGCGCGCTTCCTGTTTGCTTAAGCCCAGCACCTGAATCGGCGCCTCCATGACGTTCTCCAGCACCGTCATATGGCTCCACAGATTGAAATGCTGAAACACCATGGTCAACCGGGTGCGCAGCAGGCGCAGCTGGTTCTTGTCGGCTACCTTCAGCTGGCCATCTTTATCCCGTACCAGGCCAATATTCTGGCCGCTGACGACGATCGTGCCTTCGCTCGGTTTTTCAAGGAAGTTAATACAACGCAAAAAGGTACTTTTCCCGGAGCCCGATGAACCGATGATACTGATAACGTCCCCGGCTTTCGCCTGCAGCGAGACGCCCTTCAGCACCTCGTGTTCCCCATAGCGTTTATGCAGATCGATAACGTTTAATTTATTGTCGGACATGGCGTTCTCAATGCGTTGAAGAAGGTTTGATATGCTGCAACCAGCGCTTTTCCGCTTTGCGGAACAAGCTAATCAGCACATACGAGATAATTAAATAGAGCACCGCGGCGATACCGAAGGCGGTGAACGGCTGATAGGTGGCCGAGTTGATATCGCGGGCGATTTTCAGCAGATCCGGCACCGTGGCGGTAAACGCCAGCGCCGTTGAGTGCAGCATCAGGATCACTTCGTTACTGTAGGCCGGCAGCGCAATCCGCAGCGCGGAAGGCAGGATGATGCAGCGGTACAGTTTGACCGAAGAGAAGCCGTAGGCCCGCGCCGCTTCAATTTCGCCCGCCGGTACCGAGCGGATCGCGCCGGCGAAAATTTCGGTGGTATAGGCGCAGGTGTTCAGGGTCAGCGCCAGCACCGTACAGTTTAACCCGCTGCGGAAAAAGGCGTTCAGCAGTTCAGTGCCTTTGACGATTTCCAGGGTGTACATGCCGGAGTAAAAGACCAATAGCTGCACATACAGCGGCGTGCCGCGAAATATGTAAGTAAACAGCCAGATGGGAAACTGGATGTACTTATTGCTCGAAACGCGGCCGATTGCCAGAAAGACCGCCAGGATGCCCCCCATGACCACCGAAGAGATCAGCAACCATAAGGTAATCGCCACGCCGGTAAAGCGATACCCGTCGGTCCACAGCAGTGATTTCCAGTACTCCTGAATAATTTCAATCACAGGTCAGCCCTCTTCACGCCAACGGTATAGCGGCGTTCGAGCAGCAGCAGTACGCCATTAGACAGGGTGGTAAACACCAGATAAATCAGGCCGCAGACGATGGCGAAGTAGAACGGCTGCCAGGTGCTTTTGCCCGCCAGCTGCGTGGCTTTGACCACATCCTCCAGCCCCAGCAGCGAGACCAGCGCCGTCGCCTTGAGGATAACCTGCCAGTTGTTGCCGATCCCCGGCAACGCGTAGCGCATCATCGCCGGGAACAGGATGCGCCGGAACGTCTGCCCGCCGCTGAAGCCAAAGGCGGTGGCCGCTTCGATATGCCCCTTCGGCACCGCCAGGTAGGCGCCGCGGAAGGTTTCCGTAAAATAGGCGCCATAGATAAAGCCAAGGGTAATTATCCCGGCGATCATCGGGTCAATATCAAACTGCGACATGCCCAACGCGTCGGTGACGCTGTTGAGCGCAATTTGCAGGCCGTAGAAAATCAACAGCATCAGCACCAGGTCGGGGACGCCGCGGATCAGTGTGGTATAGCCTTCAAACACCAGCGCCAGAGGACGGTTGCTCGATAGCTTTGCGCCCGCGCCCGCCAGCCCGATCAGGACGGCGAGAACGACCGAGCTGAGCGCAAGCTCCAGGGTGACGAGCGCACCCTGCAAAATAACCTGTGAAAACCCATACAGCATGCTGCCTACCCTGTCTGTCATCCACCACTGCGCGTGAATCGGACGCGCAGTGGTGAGGCGTGAGAATTATTCGCCGTATACGTTAAAATCGAAATATTTTTTCGCCAGCTTGTCGTAGGTGCCGTCCTTACGCATCTCTGCAAACGCCTTATTCAGCGCTTCACGCAGTTCGTTGTCTTCCTTACGCAGCCCCATACCGGTGCCGACGCCGAACAGCTTTTCGTCTTTAATCGACGGACCGCCAAACTGGTAATCTTTACCGATAGGCTGTTTCAGGAACCCTTCGCTGGCCGCGACCTCATCCTGGAAAGCGGCATCAATACGGCCGGCGGTCAGGTCGGAATAGATATTGTCCTGTCCCTGATAGGAGACAATCTCGATACCTTTCGGCGCCCAGTGCTCATTACCATAAGTTTCCTGCGTCGTGCCCTGCAGCACGCCCACGCGCTTCCCCTTCAGGGTGGCGAGGTCCGGCGTCACGGGGCTGCCCTTTTTCACCACCAGACGCGAATCAGCCGCATACAGTTTGTCGGTGAAAGCGATTTCCTGCTGACGCTTTTCGGTAATCGACAGCGAAGACATAATCGCGTCGATTTTCTTCGCTTTTAAAGAGGGGATCAGCGCATCCAGCGGGTTTTCCACAAAGGTACATTGGGTATTAATACGCTTACACAGCTCTTTTGCCAGATCGATATCAAAACCCACCAATTCCCCCTGCGCATTCTTCGATTCGAAGGGAGCATAAGTCGGATCGGTACCGATACGAATTTTTTGCGGAATAGCGGCAAAGACCGTGGAAACGCTGGAAAGGGCCAGCGCTAAAGAGAGAGACAACGCCAGTTTTTTCATAACTATCCTCGACAGACTGTCATTCTAACGGGTTTATTAGAACTATTAACACCAGTTATCGTGCCATTATTCGCCCCTTGAGGGCAAAGATTTATGCACCAGAAAGGCCATTTTTTTGCATCACAAACGCTTAACTATGCATTTTTTAGCCACAAAAGCGGCCGCCTTTGCACTAAAATGATCCACAGCGTCTGGCGATGCACCTTTTCGGGGCTTTTACACGAGCATGGCGGCAGGCCCACCCGATAGCGCGGGCCTGCGGCAGTCTTAGTCGCCGTAGACGTTAAAATCGAAGTATTTCTTCGCCATTTTGTCGTAGGTGCCGTCTTTGCGCATCTCGCCCAGCGCTTTATCAAACGCGGCTTTCAGCTCGACGTCGTCCTTACGCAGGCCGATACCGGTGCCGTCGCCAAAGTACTTTTTGTCTTTAACCGACGGACCGGCGAAGGCGAAATCTTTCCCGGCGGGCTGTTTGAGGAAGCCTTCGCTGGCGGCGACTTCATCCTGCAGCGCCGCATCCAGACGACCCGCGGAGAGGTCGGAATAGATCAGGTCCTGGTTTTGATAGGCCACCACGTCAACGCCCTGGCTGCGCCAGCGATCGTTAGCATAGGCTTCCTGCGTGGAGCCCTGCAGCACGCCGACGTGTTTACCTTTCAGCGCCTCCAGCGTCGGCTGGATCGGCGAGCCTTTGGCCGCGATCAGACGGGAGTCGGCGGCATAAAGCTTGTCAGAGAAGGCGATCTCTTGCTGGCGCTTCTCGGTGATGGAGAGCGAGGAGATGATGGCGTCAATTTTCTTCGCCTTGAGGGAGGGGATCAGGGAGTCAAAATCACTGCCGACCCAGGTACATTTCACCTTAATACGGGAGCACAGTTCATTGCCTAAATCGATATCAAAGCCAACAAAGTCCCCTTTCGCGTCTTTCGACGAAAACGGCGCATAGGTCGCGTCAGTGCCAATGCGAATGCTCTGCGGCAGAGCAGCGAACACGCTGGCCGTGCTGCTCATTCCCACGAGTAAAGAGAGAGCCAGAATCGTCTTCTTCATACAGTACCCTTAAGTGTCGTGATGTGGTGCGTTGCTTGTTATGGTGATTGCCGAGCAATCCTGCAGTTTTTGTGCCATCTTCCCGGTGCGTGCCGGGAACAGGGTTAAATTTGTTAAAATAAAGTTGCAGGATTGTCTTAAAAGGGAAGATACCAGCATTACTGGCGAAACCGCAGCGCCTGAGCGCAAAAAGACGAAATAAATGTCGAGGATTTGATCGGGGCGACAAATTTGCACCACCGCAGCGCAAGCGTACATTTCACGCACCTATTTGGTGCAATCCTGGGCCCCTTGCCAGCGAGTAAACAAGTCTTGTTCCAGGCTAATGTCGAACTGATCGAGCACCCGGTTGACGGTCTGGTTGATAACATCATCCAGGCTTTGCGGCCGATGGTAGAAGGCCGGCACCGGCGGCATAATCACTGCCCCCAGCTCCGCGGCCTGCACCAGCAGGCGCAGATGGCCAAGATGGAACGGGGTCTCCCGCACGCAGAGCACAAGCGGACGACGCTCCTTCAGCACCACATCCGCCGCCCGCGTCAGCAGACCATCCGTGTAGCTATGGACAATACCCGAGAGCGTTTTCATTGAGCAGGGTAAAATCACCATCCCGGCGGTTTTAAACGAGCCGGAGGAGATGCTGGCGGCGATGTCGCGGGCATCATGCACCACATCAGCCAGCGCCTGTACTTCACGCACGGTAAAGTCGGTCTCCATCGCCAGCGTCTGGCGCGCCGCCTGGCTGAGGATCAAATGGGTTTCAATATCCGGCACATCCCGTAGCACCTGCAGCATCCGCACGCCATAGATGGCGCCGCTGGCGCCGGAAATGCCAATAATCAGTCGTTTCACGTTCAGTTACCCCTTGCGCGTCGTGCCGCAGACTTTGCCGGATTATAGCCGTTGGCGCAACCATTGACGCACGGTTGCCGGGCGAAAAAAAGGCCCGCCGTCCATCAGAAACGGCGGGCCCGCGACGCGCGAACGGCTTAACCCTCGTTGTGCATCTCGAGGTTTTCGACTTCGTTCTGCAGCTGGACCGCTTTGGCATCATCGTTACGCAGGGAATCGAGGTAATCGAGGTACTGCTGGTCGACATCCCGGGTGACGTATACGCCGTTGAACACTGAGCATTCAAACTGCTGAATATCCGGATTTTCCGCGCGCACCGCTTCGATCAGATCGTTGAGATCCTGGAAAATCAGGCCATCGGCGCCGATGATCTGGCGGATCTCATCCACTTCGCGGCCATGGGCGATGAGTTCGTTGGCGGTCGGCATATCGATACCGTACACGTTCGGGAAACGAATTTCCGGCGCGGCTGAGGCCAGATACACTTTTTTCGCCCCTGCTTCGCGCGCCATCTCGATGATCTGCTCCGAGGTGGTGCCGCGGACAATGGAATCGTCCACCAGCAGCACGTTCTTATCGCGGAACTCCGCACGGTTGGCGTTGAGCTTGCGGCGCACAGACTTACGACGCAGCTGCTGACCCGGCATGATAAATGTGCGGCCGACATAGCGGTTCTTCACGAAGCCCTGACGATAAGGCTTGTCAAGGATGCGGGCGATCTCCAGCGCGATATCGCAGGAGGTCTCCGGAATCGGGATAACGACGTCAATATCCAGATCTTCCCACTCGCGGGCAATCTTTTCGCCAAGCTTGGTCCCCATATTGACGCGGGCGCTGTAGACGGAAATTTTGTCGATAAACGAGTCCGGACGGGCAAAATAGACATACTCGAACAGGCACGGGTTGCTGACCGGGTTATCGGCGCACTGACGGGTAAACAGCTGGCCCTTCTCGGTAATATAAACCGCTTCGCCCGGCGCCACATCGCGCAGGAATTCAAAGCCAAGGGTGTCAAGCGCCACGCTTTCCGAGGCCACCATATACTCGGTGCGGCCATCGCCTACGTCACGTTTGCCCAGCACCAGCGGACGAATGCCGTTCGGGTCGCGGAAGGCCACCATGCCATGACCGATGATCATCGCCACGCAAGCGTACGCGCCGCGGATCAGGCGGTTGGTCGCCGCAATCGCGGCAAAGATGTTGTCCGCTTCCAGTGGGTAGTGACGGAAGTTATCCAGCTCACTGGCGAAAATATTGAGGAGGATTTCGGAATCTGAGGTGGTATTGATATGGCGGCGTTTTTCTTCAAACAGCTTTTTACGCAGCTCATGGGCGTTGGTCAGGTTGCCGTTATGCGCCAACGTGATGCCATACGGCGAGTTGACGTAAAACGGCTGCGCTTCGGAGGCGCTGGAGCTGCCCGCCGTGGGGTAACGCACGTGGCCAATCCCCATATTGCCCTGCATACGCTGCATATGGCGGGCTTCGAATACGTCGCTTACCAGCCCGTTAGCCTTACGCAACCGGAAGCAGTTGTTGGCATCAATGGTGATGATGCCAGCGGCATCCTGTCCACGGTGCTGGAGCACCGTTAGCGCATCATAAATCGACTGGTTAACCGGCATAACACCGGCGATACCGACAATACCGCACATACGTCTTTTCCTCGTTCAGCAACGACCCAAAGTCTATACTTTAGGCAAGAAACTTGACGAGCTTTGCAGGTATTCAAAAAACCATCTGATGACGGGGGTAAAATAGGGAATAAACTGCGACTGCTGCCAGTCATCGCTCTTCGCCATCCCGGTAAAGGTGTCAAGGAAGAACAGGATAGCGGCGATGATCAGCACCCCACGTAGCGCGCCGAAGCAGATCCCCAATACCCTGTCGGTACCTGACAAACCGGTTTTCTCCACCAGTTGGCCTATCACATAGTTCACGATAGCGCCAACGATGAGCGTCACGATAAACAGCGCCGCAATAGCAATCCCATTTCGAACCCGTTCATCCTCAAAGCCCGTAAACCAGACAGACAGGTCAGCGTAGTAGTGGCTGGCGACATAAAACGCGCAACCCCACGTGACTAACGATAAAGCTTCGCGAACGAAGCCGCGGATCAGGCTGACCAGGCAAGAAAGACCCAGCACCGCCATAATGGCGTAATCAATCCAGACCATATACGTCCCACGATTTTACGCCCTGTCGTCCAGTTCGGGGCGCATTCTAACAGAAAAAGAAAACGTTTGCGTAGGGATTTCCTTGCCCTACAGAAATAAAAATGGCGCTGAAAAAACATTCAACGCCAGACTGCCTTTCGCCTCTTCAGGGCGGCTGAGACAGGGTTTGCGGGGCGTTTAGCCCCGCCGCGTTCTCTCCGCATGGCGGAAAAAAACCATCAGTTCGGGGTGAAGCCCATCACCACCCCGCTGAGCCCGGAGATCTGTTGCAGATCGCCCAACTGGCCCTTCAGCTTGTCTTTTGACGCATCCGGGCCGACGAGGATACGGGTAATTTTACCCTGTACCGGCGTCGAAGGCGACGTATAGACTTTGAAGCCCGATGCCCGTAGCTTACCGACGATCTCGTTCACCTTATCGGCGTTCTTCAACGCGCCCAACTGGACCACATAGGCCTTGCCGGTCGGCGCCGGCAGGGCCGCCTGCTGCTGCGGTGGTTGCTGCTGCTGAGGCTTAGCCGGCGGAGGGGTAGGCGTCGCAGCCTGCTGTTGCGGCTTCGGCTGCGGCTTCGGCTGGGGTTTAGGCTGCGGTTTCGCGGCAACCACCGGCTCCTGAACGTCATCGAAGCTGTTGCTGTTCACCGGGATACGCGACGGATCTAACGATGGCGCAGCGGCATCGCCAGCCCGCACCTCCTCCGCCGCCCCTTCCGGCGGCTGCGAAGGCAGCGCCTGAGTCGCCGCCGGCAGCATATCCGGTTCATCGCGATCGCCGGGTTTCGGCACCAGCGGGATCGCGGCAAACTCATCCTGATAATGCTTTTTCTGCCCGTCCAGCAGCCCTGGCAGGATAATCACCCCCAGCGCCACCAGCACGATTGTCCCGACTAAACGGTTCTGAAACTTACTCGCCACCGATTCTCCCCGCGTCAATCTCTTCCATTACCTGCGCTACCGTGTGAAATGAACCACACACCAGCACTGTATCTTCCGCTTTAGCGTCAGCCATGGCCGCGCGCCATGCCTGCGCCACGCTGCTATAGACTGTGCCGCCACGCAAATGTTCCACCAGTTGCTCCGCCGTCGCCCCGCGCGGACCCTCCAGCGGCGCGCAGTACCAGACGTCAACTTCCGGCGTCAGATTGGCCAGCGTACCGGCGATGTCCTTATCATGCAGCATACCAATAACCGCCAGCACGCGTCCCGTTTTCGCTAACGTTTTGAGACGCCCGGCGAGATAAGCCGCCGCGTGCGGGTTATGCGCCACATCGAGGATCACCCGCGGGGCGTCGCTGATTATCTGAAAGCGTCCCGGCAGCATCGCGTCGCGGATCCCCGCGCGCAGGATAGCGTCATCCACGGCAAGGCCGCTGGCGCGCAGCGCCGCCACGGCCGTGGCGGCATTCGGCAACGGCACCTGAGGCAGAGGCAGGCGGCTTAACGCCCCGCCCGCGTCGCGGAAGGACCATGTCTCGCCTTCCACCTCATAGCGCCAGTCGACGCCGCGGCGCTGGAGCAGCGCACCCTTCTCGCGCGCCACTTCAGCAATGGTGTGCGGCATATCCGGCTCCCCTACCACCGCCGGTTTACCGGCACGGAAGATACCGGCTTTCTCCCGGCCGATACTGTCGCGATCCGGTCCCAGCCAGTCGGTATGATCGAGGGCGATGCTGGTGACCACGGCGACGTCGGCATCCACGATATTGGTGGCGTCGAGACGGCCGCCGAGGCCCACCTCCAGGATCACCACATCCAGCTGCGCCTGCTTAAACAACCATAGCGCAGAGAGCGTGCCGTACTCAAAATAGGTCAGCGAGATGTCGCCCCGCGCCGCTTCAATCTCCGCAAACGAGGCCGTATGCGCTGCCTCCGGCAGTTCCGCGCCCTGAATGCGCACGCGTTCGGTGTAGCGCACCAGATGCGGAGAGCTGTAAACACCCACTTTATAGCCGGCCGCCATCAGGACCGTTTCCAGCGTGCGGCAGGTGGTGCCTTTGCCATTGGTGCCCGCGACCGTAAAGACGAACGGCGCCGGTTTGACGATATCCATCTGCCGCGCGACCTCGCTGACGCGCGCCAGCCCCAGGTCGATGGTTTTACTGTGCAGATGTTCCAGATAAGAAAGCCACGTAGCCAGGGGCGACGTGGCCTGAGGAATAGGATCTTTTTCCATGATGCCCGCAAGAATTGACGGTTAACGCGTTTGAATAAAAAAGGGCAGCGCCGCCAGGCCCTGCCCTCTGCTTTATCAGGCCTCGGGTTCCTGATCCGGTGCCGGCGGCACCACCACGCCTTCATGAGGCGTTTCCGAAGCGGCAACCGGCGCCGGCAGGTTCATCAGCTTCGCCAGAATACTGGCCAGCTTGAGACGCATTTCCGGACGGCGAACGATCATATCGATCGCCCCTTTTTCAATCAGGAACTCACTGCGCTGGAATCCCGGCGGCAGCTTCTCACGTACGGTCTGCTCAATGACGCGAGGACCGGCAAAGCCGATCAGCGCTTTCGGCTCGGCAATGTTCAGGTCGCCCAGCATCGCAAAGCTCGCCGATACGCCGCCCATGGTCGGGTCGGTCAGCACAGAGATGTACGGTAATCCGCGCTCCTGCATTTTTGCCAGCGCCGCGGAGGTTTTCGCCATCTGCATCAGCGACATCAGCGCTTCCTGCATACGGGCGCCACCGGAGGCGGAGAAGCAGATCAGCGGGCAGTTATCTTCCAGCGCCTGCTCCACCGCGCGCACAAAGCGTGCGCCAACGACGGAACCCATCGATCCCCCCATAAAGGAGAATTCAAAGGCCGCGGCCACCACCGGCATCGCGTAGAGCGTACCTTTCATCACCACCAGCGCGTCTTTTTCGCCCGTCTCTTTTTGAGCGGACGCCAGGCGGTCTTTGTATTTTTTTGAATCGCGGAACTTCAGCACATCTTTTGGCTCAAGTTCGCTACCCAGTTCCACCAGGGAACCTTCATCCAACAGGCTATGCAGGCGATTACGCGCCGACATGCGCATATGGTGATCGCACTTAGGACAAACCTCCAGGTTGCGCTCCAGCTCGGCGCGGTAGAGTACCTGACCGCAGCTGTCGCACTTGGTCCATACACCCTCAGGAATGCTCGCCTTGCGGGTGGGAGTGATGTTGCTTTTAATTCGTTCAATCCAGCTCATTGATAACCTTTCTGCCTGAACCTGGTCGATGCCAGTTTTGTCGTAAGGGGCGCATAATGCCATTTTTGCCTCTTACAGACCATGAATGTTGCACATTAAATCATATCATCCCGGAACATGGGATAAAAAAGTGGTCAAACCGCTGCGCGTGACGCTCGTGCACCGTCACGCGCAACGCAGGCTAAACTACTTCGCCTGCTTCGCCGCCGCCCGCTTATGGCGAATAATCTCAATCACGCCCGGCAGGACGGAAAGCACGATGATCGCCACGATCAGCAGCTTCAGGTTCTCCTGCACCACCGGCAGATCGCCAAACAGATAGCCGGCGTAGGTGAACAGCAGCACCCACAGCAGCGCCCCGACGACGTTATAGGCCGCAAAATGACGATAGGACATATGCCCCATTCCCGCCACAAACGGCGCGAAGGTTCGGACTATCGGCACAAAGCGCGCCAGGATAATGGTTTTTCCGCCGTGACGTTCGTAGAAGCTATGGGTTTTATCCAGATAGCTGCGACGGAAAATCTTCGAGTTCGGGTTGCTGAACAGCTTTTCGCCGAACAGCCGGCCAATGGTGTAGTTGACCGCATCGCCGACGATAGCCGCGATGACCATCAGCAATACCATCAGGTGGACATTCAGATCGTTGGTGGGCAGGGCCGAGAGCGCGCCCGCGACGAACAGCAGGGAATCCCCCGGCAGGAACGGCGTTACCACCAGCCCGGTTTCGCAGAACAGAATCAAAAACAGAATGGCATAAACCCAGACGCCATACTGGGCGACCAGCTCGGCCAGGTGCACATCAATATGCAGGATGAAATCAATTAAAAAGTGAATCAAGTCCATGTTTGTCTTTACCCTTAATGACCCTATTAGTCCGCCAGAAACAGCGGGCCCATTGGCAGCACCGGTAAATCATAATGGGCCGGGTAATCCACCGACACCAGATACAACCCTTCCGCTTTTGCCGTTGCCGCAGCGAGCGTCCTGTCTTTTGCTGCCAGCAGTTCTGCCATCCAGCTCTCCGGCTGGTTTCCGGCCCCGATTTCCATCAGGCTGCCCACAATATTCCTGACCATATGATGTACAAAGGCATTCGCTTTGATATCCACCACCACATAAGCGCCGTAGCGGGTAACGTTAATATGCATCACGTTGCGCCACGGGGTACGCGACTGGCACTGCACCGCGCGAAACGAGGTAAAGTCATTCTCCCCCAGCAGACACTGTGCGGCACGCTGCATGCGCGCGGCGTCGAGCGGCTGGTGAAAATGCGTGACGCCCTGACTTAATACCGCCGGACGCAGGCGATGATTATAGATGACGTAACGATAGCGGCGCGCCGTGGCGCTGAACCGGGCGTGAAAATCCGCCGGGACATGTTTGACCCAACGCACCGCGATGTCACCAGGTAAATTCGCATTTACCCCCAGCGTCCAGGCGGCATCTTTACGCTGCGCCCGGGTTTCGAAATGCACCACCTGGCCGGTGCCATGGACACCGGCGTCGGTGCGGCCGGCGCAAAAGACGGTAATGGGTTCGTTCGCCACCTGCGAGAGCGCCTTTTCCAGCTTCTCCTGCACGCTGCGTACTTCGTTTTGCCGCTGCCAGCCGTAATATTTGCTACCGTCGTACTCGATGCCCAGCGCGATTTTACAGACCGGCTGTTGCTCCATCTCAGACATCAGTACAGGTACTCCTCAATCAGCTTCTCGGCGATCTTCACCGCCATCAGCGCGCCGCCGAAGCGGACGTTATCCGCCACCGACCAGAACTGGACTTGCTCCGGCATACCGTAATCATTATGCACGCAGCCGATGGAGAGACGGGCGTTGCCGGAAGCGTCGCCAACCTGAGTGGGGAATTCGCCCTCTTCAGAAAGTTCGATCTCCTCGCCGCGGGTAAAGGCGTCACGCGCCTCTTCCGCCGCCAGCGGACGCATCGCTTCAAAGTTCACCATCTGCGCATGGCCGTAGAAGACCGGCGACTGGACGACGCTGGCGGAGATCATCAGCCCGTCATCCTGAAGAATTTTGCGCGCTTCATCGACGATACGGCGCTCTTCGCGCACGCTACCTTCACGATCCGGCAGCAGCGGCAGCATGTTGAAGGCCAGCTGGCGGCCAAAGAAATCGTCTTCATCGATGGGGATGCCGTTCAGCAGCTTGGCGCTCTGCCCTGCCAGCGCATCCACCGCTTTTTTCCCCTGCCCTGAGGCGGAGAGCAGGTTAGTGACGCTAATGCGCGACAGTCCACCCTGATCGATAAGCGGCTTCAGCGCCGTCAGCAGCTGGCTGGTCAGACTATTGGGCACCGCAATCAGATTGCGGTTGCGGTAATCGCCTAACACGAACGGGTTCACGTCCGGCACCACCAGCGGTACGTCCGGCTCCAGCGCAAACAGGCCGCTGAGATCGATAACCAGACATCCGGCGTTTGTCGCATCTTCGACATACGCTGCGCTGGCTTCGACGCCTGCGGCAAAGAAAGCCAGCTGGGCCTGGGTCCAGTCAAACTCGGCGGCGTCCTTGACGATCACCGACTTGCCACCAAAACGCAGATGTTCGCCCGCGCTTTCATTGCGCGCCAGAGCAAAAATCTCCCCCACCGGGAACTGGCGTTCAGCGAGAGTTTCGAGCAGGGCTTCGCCTACGGCGCCCGTTGCGCCCAGTACGGCAATATTCCAGCCTTCAGACATGGTGGTTTACTCCAGAAATAAAGCGGCCCTGCCGGAGTATCCGGCAGGGGCATTAAGAAGACATTAACGAACAGGATGATGCACGGCGTTAAAACCGAGCTGGCGCAACAGCGTCGCCGCCTGCTCATCGCTGCACTGCACGTACAGCGAAGACCATTCGCGACGTTCCTGATAATTTTTACGCAGCTTGTCGAATTCACCGGCGACGCCCGCCACCTTCCGCAGCGGCGCATCATCGCGGCGCACATCATACACCAAATGAACCAGTCTTTTCAGCGTCGGCTGATCGAGCGGGCCATGCAGGGTGATGCGGCCAAACTCCGGGGCCGGCAGCAGGGTATCCAGCGCCACCTGCTGCGGATGACCGATAAAGGCGCTATAGGCTTCGAATACCTGCGTCGTCCCGCGCGCCTTCCCTTCAAGGGTGTAGCCGGCGATATGCGCCGTGCCGATATCCACCCGCTTGAGAAGCGCTATGTTGAGATCCGGCTCCGGCTCCCAAACGTCCAGCACCACGCTCAGGGACTGACCGGCTTCCAGGCGTTTCAGCAACGCGGCGTTATCCACCACCGGCCCGCGGCAGGCGTTGATCAAAATCGTTCCGGGCTTCAGGCGGCTAATCAGCGCCTCATCCGCCAGATGCAACGTTTTATATTGTCCTTCTTTATACAGCGGGGTATGGAAGGTGAGGACATCGGCCTGCTGGACCAGATCGTCAAGGGAGCGGAAGTCGCCTTCGTCGCCGCGGTCAGCGCGCGGCGGATCGCAGAGCAGAGTTTTGATGCCCAGCGCCTCCAGACGCTTTTGCAGTCGCCCGCCGACGTTACCGACGCCGACAATCCCGACGGTGCGATCGCGCAGTGCGAAGCCGTCACGTTCGGCCAGCATCAGCAGCGATGAAAAGACATACTCCACCACCGCAATGGCGTTACAGCCTGGCGCCGCGGAGAAACCAATCCCCGCCTGCTGCAGCCACGCCTGATCGACATGATCGGTGCCTGCGGTCGCGGTGCCGACGAACCTGATGGCCTTGCCGGCAAGCAATGCTTCATTGACCCGGGTGACCGAGCGCACCATTAAGGCATCCGCATCGGTCAGGGCATCGGCCGGGACCGGGCGGCCCGGGATCGCCTGCACGTCGCCTAAACGGCTAAAAAGCTCACGGGCATAGGGCATATTTTCATCAACGAGGATTTTCACAGTTCAGTACCTGTCTGAGAACGAGAGTTAACCGGGGAAGTGTGCCATAATCTGGCCGCCAGGCATACTCATCACCTGGTTCCAGCACCGCGATATCGAAAGGATGAATCATGACGCACCCCCTTGCAGATATGCCAGACCGTCCTCCAGGGCGAGGCCCATCAGGCACTGCCGCCACCGGCGAACCTTCGCTTTCCATGCAGCAACGCACCGTCCTGGAGCGACTGATCACGCGCCTGGTGGCGCTGACCTCGCAGCAGAATGCGGAAGTGTGGGCCTGCGTCAAACATGACCTCGGACTGAAAGGCGACACGCCCCTGCTGGCCCGCCATTTCAGCGCCGCCGAGGCCAGTCTCAACCAGCGTCTGACCGCCGCGCAGGACAATCATCATCATCGCCAGACCCTGGCGCAGCTCAGCGATCTGCTCGGCCAGGGCAATAACCGCCAGGCGGTGAGCGATTATATTCGTCAGCATTATGGGCAAACGGCGCTGCATGCCCTCAGCCAGTCGCAACTGGAGAACATTCTGCATCTGCTGCAGCGTGGTCAGCTGTCGATCCCGCAGCCGCAGCAGCGCCCGCCGACCCTTCGTCCACTGCTGCCGGCCGAGCACAACACGCTCAATCAGCTGGTGACTAAGCTGGCGGCCGCCACCGGCGAACCGAGCAAACTGATTTGGCAGTCCATGCTGGAACTTTGCGGCGTCAAGTCCGGGGAGCTGATCCCGGCGACGCACTTCACGCCGCTTTCGTACTGGCTGCAGGCGCGGCAGACGCTCAGCGCGCAAAGCGCGCCCACGCTTACCTCGCTGCAGGGGGCGCTCAAGCAGCCGCTGGAGGCCGCGGAGTGGCAGAAGATTGTCGACTTTGCCCGTCGCAACTGGCAGGTCACGCCGCAGACCACGCTGAGCCCGGCGCAGATCCTGGCGCTGCTGAATAAGGTGTTTGTGCTGCGGGTAGCCCGCGCCCAGGAGACGCTGGCGATCCCGCAGGAGGAGCCCGCGACCCGGCGGACATGGGCCGCTAAGCCTTGGCAGCTGGCGCTGGGCGCGGTTGTCCTGCTCCTGGTGCTGTGGCTCCTGCTGTAGCCCAGCAGGCACTGGCGGCGTTCACGGCACCCTTTGATGCCAAACGCCGCAGTGTTTACTACGGCGGTTTCTGGTCTGACAACAACCTAGCGGCGAAATGAGATGAGGGTGACGAGGATCCCCAGCGCCGCGCAGAGGGCGCCGGCAAGGAATACCGACGAGTAGCCCAGCGAAGTGGCCAGCAGACCGGTCAGCGGCCCGGTCAGGCCATAAGAGATATCCTGAAAGGCCGCATAGCCGCCGAGCGCAGTGCCGCGCACCTGCGCCGGGACGCGCTTCACCACCTCCACGCCAAGCGAGGGGAAAATAAGCGAACAGCCGCATCCGGTCAGCGCCGCGCCGGCCAGCGCCACCCAGACGCCGGGCGCCAGCCCCAGCAGCGTCAGACCGACCGCCTCTATCAGCAGCGAGACCATCGCCACTTTAACGCCGCCAAACCGATCCGGCATCCAGCCAAACAGCACCCGCATCAGCACAAAGGCGCCGCCAAACGCCGTCAGGGTAAATCCGGCCATCGGCCAGTTCTGGCTGGCAAAATAGAGAGAAACGAAGGTGCCGATCACCGCAAAACCGACGCCCTGCAGGCCCAGGCCAATACCCGGCCGCCAGATCATGCCGATGACGCTCCACAGTGAAGGCCGCTCACCGCCGTGCGCCGCCACTTTGCGCACCGTGCCGTTGATGAGCAAGGCGACAAGCGGTAGTCCCATGGTGACGCAGGCCAGGACCGCCACGCCAAAGTGGCTGTAAATTAACAATCCCAGCGGGGCGCCCACCGCCAGCGAGCCGTACATCGCCATGCCGTTCCATGACATCACTTTGCCTGAGCGGGCCGGCCCCACCAGCCCCATCCCCCAGCTCAGGTTGCCGGTCAGCAGCTGGCTTTCGCCAAACCCGAGGATCAGGCGGCCCAGCAGCAACAGGCCCAGCTTCGCGAACACCGGCAGCGGCAGCAGCGCAGCGGCCAGCCAGGCCGCGCCGGCCAGGGCGCAGGCCAGCATCCCTTGCAGGACGGAGCGTTTGGCGCCGTACTGGTCTGCCAGGCGCCCGGCGTAGCCGCGGGTAAGAACGGTGGCGAGGAACTGGATCCCCACCGCTACGCCGACCATGGTGTTACCCAATCCCAGCTCCTGATGGACAAACAGCGGGATCACCGGCAGCGGCAAACCGACGGTCATATAGGTCAAAAAGACGGCGAGCGTAATGCGAAAAAGCGACAAATTCGCGGATGAATGAGATGTTGTTTCAGTGACTGCGGACATGCATTACTCCAGATTCGCAGAGTAAGGCGAGCAAAGCGACACGCCCCCTCCACCTGACTATCAGGGTTAAGGCGCGTTGGTTGACGTTAAACGCTTACGCATTAGTGGAGAGACTAATGGATCCGCCAGCAGTGTGCCTGCGGGCTCTTACCCTGTCAAGATGACAAAAAAGGGGAGCCGGTGGCTCCCCTCAGTGCATCGCGTGCCGATTAGGCGTTGTATTTACGCATCACCAGCGTGGCGTTGGTGCCGCCAAAACCGAAGCTGTTGGACATCACGGTGGTCAGCTTAGCGTCAGTCGGTTTGGTGACGATGTTCAGGCCGGCAGCCTGCTCGTCCAGCTCTTCGACGTTGATGCTCGGCGCGATAAAGCCGTGCTCCAGCATCAGCAGGGAGTAGATAGCTTCCTGCACGCCAGCAGCGCCCAGCGAGTGACCGGTCATTGCTTTGGTCGCCGAGATAGCCGGGCTGTTGTCGCCGAACACTTCGCGGATCGCGCCCAGCTCTTTCACGTCGCCGACCGGCGTGGAAGTACCGTGGGAGTTCAGGTAGTCGATCGGGGTATCAACGCCGTGCATCGCCATCTGCATGCAGCGCACTGCGCCTTCACCGGATGGGGCTACCATGTCTGCGCCATCGGAGGTTGCGCCGTAACCGACGATTTCCGCATAGATGTGCGCGCCACGCGCCAGGGCGTGTTCCAGCTCTTCCACCACGACCATACCGCCGCCGCCGGCGATAACGAAGCCGTCACGGTTGGCGTCATAGGTGCGGGAGGCTTTTTCCGGCGTGTCGTTGTATTTGGTGGACAGCGCGCCCATGGCGTCGAACTCGCAGGCCATTTCCCAGCACAGCTCTTCGCCGCCGCCGGCAAAGACGATATCCTGTTTGCCCAGCTGGATCTGCTCTACCGCGTTACCGATGCAGTGTGCGGAAGTGGCGCAGGCGGAGCTGATGGAGTAGTTAACGCCGTGGATTTTAAACGGCGTGGCGAGGCAGGCGGAAACGCCGGAAGCCATCGCTTTGGTGACCACATACGGACCCACGGCTTTCAGACCACGCGGGCTGCGCATGGCATCGGCGCCGAAGACCTGGAATTTCGGGGAGCCGCCGCCGGAGCCTGCGATCAGGCCGACACGCGGGTTATTCTGGTATGCTTCCGGCGCCAGACCTGCGTCGGCAACGGCCTGTTCCATGGACAGGTAAGCATAGATGGAGGCGTCGCTCATGAAGCGCACTACTTTGCGGTCAATGAGGCCAGTGGTATCCAGTTTGACGTTGCCCCATACGTGGCTGCGCATCCCTGAATCTTTCAGCTCCTGAGAGAAAGTGATCCCTGAACGTCCTTCACGCAGAGATGCCAGGACTTCCTGCTGGTTATTACCGATGCTGGAAACGATGCCCAAGCCAGTAATCACTGCACGTTTCATTAAATACCTCTGTAAGTCGCACTATTTTAAGTTTCGTGTCGCACGATAGCGTACACTTGTACGCCGAACAAGTCCGATCAGACATTTTGTGTATAAATTTGCGCCCTCAGGCACACATCGCTAAGATCGCGCTACGCCTTGTGATTCGAGTAACTTACGTGAAACAAAACGCTATACAACCCGCCAACCTGGAATTCAATGCTGAGGGTACACCTGTTTCCCGAGATTTTGACGATGTTTACTTTTCCAATGACAACGGTCTGGAAGAGACACGCTACGTCTTTCTCGGCGGAAATCATCTGCCGGAGCGCTTCTCCAGCCACCCTCGCCCGCTGTTGATCGTCGCGGAGAGCGGCTTCGGCACCGGGCTCAATTTCCTCACCCTCTGGCAGGCGTTTGACGTTTTTGTTCGCGATAACCCGGACGTTACCCTGCAAAGGTTACATTTCATCAGTTTTGAGAAATATCCGCTGAAGGCGGAAGATCTCCGCCTGGCGCACCAGCGCTGGCCAGAGCTGGCCCCATGGGCGGAACAGCTGCAGGCGCAGTGGCCTTCGGCCTTCGCCGGATGCCATCGTCTGCTGCTCGACGGCGGACGGGTCACGCTCGATCTGTGGTTTGGCGATATCAACGAGCTGACCAGAGAGCTGGATGATTCGCTGAATCAGCAGGTGGACGCCTGGTTTCTCGACGGCTTTGCCCCGGCGAAAAATCCCGACATGTGGACCCAGGATCTGTTCAATGCCATGGCGCGCCTGGCGCGTCCCGGCGGGACGCTGGCCACCTTTACCTCCGCCGGTTTTGTCCGCCGCGGCCTGCAGGAAGCCGGGTTTACCCTGCGTAAAACCAAAGGCTTCGGCCGCAAACGGGAGATGCTGACCGGCGAGATGGCGCAAACGCTGACCTTTCCGGGGCGCGCGCCCTGGTTCGCCCGCCCCGGGAGCGAGGCCCGCGAGGCGGCCATCGTCGGCGGCGGTATCGCCAGCGCCCTGCTCTCCCTGGCGCTGCTGCGTCGCGGCTGGCAGGTGACCATTTACTGTGCGGACGACGCCCCGGCGCAGGGCGCCTCCGGTAATCGCCAGGGCGCGCTCTACCCGCTGTTAAGCCAGCACGATCCGGCGCTGGCGCGCTTTTTCCCGGCCGCCTTTACCTTCGCCCGCCGCACCTACGACGCGCTGCCGGTGCTGTTCGATCATCAATGGTGCGGGGTCACCCAGCTTGGCTGGGATGAAAAAAGCGCACACAAAATCAATCAGATGCTGGATCTGGAGCTGCCCCCTGATATCGCCTGCGCGGTGACGGCGGAGCAGGCCGAGGAGCTGACCGGCGTCGAGACCGGCTGCGGCGGCATAACCTATCCAGCCGGCGGTTGGCTGTGCCCGCAGCAGCTCACCGCCGAGCTGCTGGCGCTGGCGGCGACTCGCGGACTGCACGTGCATTATGGTTATCAGGTCGAGACGTTGAGCGCGGAGGGCGATGGCTGGCTGCTCAACCAGCAGCGCTATCATCAGGCGGTCGTGCTGGCCAACGGCCACCGCATATCGGATTTTGCGCAAACCGCGCCGTTGCCGGTCTACCCCGTTGGCGGCCAGGTCAGCCATATACCCACCACCCCACGGCTTTCCGCCCTGCGCCAGGTGCTGTGCTACGACGGCTACCTGACGCCGCAGAATCCGCAAAATCAGCAGCACTGCATTGGCGCCAGCTACCATCGCGGCAAAACCGACACCACCTTCAGCGAAGAAGATCAGCAGCACAACCGGCAACGGCTGATCGACTGCTTCCCGGGCGCGGAGTGGCCGCAGGACGTGGATATTAGCGCCAGTGACGCCCGCTGCGGCGTGCGCTGCGCCACCCGCGATCATCTGCCGATGGTCGGCAACGTGCCGGACTATGCGGCGACATTGACGCAATACGCCAGCCTCCACGAACGGCAGGATAACGCCGGTAGCGCGCCGGTCTTTCATAACCTGTTTATGCTTGGCGCCCTCGGATCGCGAGGCATTTGCACCGCGCCGTTAAGCGCTGAGCTGCTGGCGGCGCAGATGAGCGCAGAACCGCTGCCGCTGGATAGCGGCACCCTGGCGGCGCTGAATCCGAATCGGCTATGGGTGAGAAAACTGCTGAAGGGAAAAGCGGTGAAGTAACAGCGCAAGGGGAGAAAAATCCCTGGGAAGCACGACATTCCCGGCCTCATCCGGGCGACCAACACGGTAGCCCGGCGAAGCACAGCGCAAACAGGGTAAATCCTGGTTGCGCCGTTAGCGTGTCGGATGGCGCTACGCTTATCCGACCTACATCATGGATCAGGCCTGATTTTTCGCCTGCTGATACAGGTTTTCCCACATGCCCTGCACCAGAATTTGGTCCGGCGGCGACAGTTCGCCAGCGCCGATGGCTTTCTCCAGGCTATGGCTGACTTTGCTGTGTACCGCTTCCGCTGAATGTTCGCCCTCACCTTCCAGCTCAGCCACCGCCAGCGTCAGGTGGCCGCGCAGATAACCGCCGGCAAACAGTTCATCATCACTGGCGTGGTCTACCATGTTGTCAATCAGCGCCAGAATGCGTGATTCAAACTCCGCGATCATCATCTTACCTCTTGTCATGTAATGTGTGGCCTTAGTGCAGGTCTTCCGGCCACGGAAAGTGTTCTGCCGTCAATGGCGGCGTTTGATAATAGTGTTGTAATGCGCGAATAAGACGCGCCGGACGTTCGGGGATCCCTTGTTCAAGCAGAGTCATCACCCGGGCATGTACCCGGCGCTGAAAGGCGATGCGATCGGGTTCAACGTCACCTTCCAGATTGTCGCAGCTGACGTTAAACGGAAATCCCGCCGCCACGCAGAACAGCCACTCCAGGGCCTGCGGTTTCACCTCTACGTCCTCAAACTGGCTTTGGGTCATCGCATCGCGGCCGTCCGGACAGTACCAGTAGCCAAAATCCACCAGCTCGCGGCGGGCTTTGCCGGCGATGCACCAGTGGGAGATCTCATGCAGAGCGCTGGCAAAAAAACCGTGCGCGAAGACGATGCGGTGATATGGCGTGTCATCGTCCGCCGGGAGGTAGATCGGCTCATCGTCGCCTTTCACCAGGCGAGTATTAAAATCTGCGGCAAAGCAGCTGTCGAAGAGGTCAATAAGCTGCTGATAATGGTGTTGCTGTTGCATTAATGAATTCCCAACCACTGCAAAATCTCAGCCCCGTGGCTGTCGTAGAGAAGTTTCGCGCTCATCACCGCCGAAACGATAACGATCATCGGTCGGATCAGCGATTGCCCTTTGCTCAGCACCAGCCGGGAGCCGGCGCGGGCGCCAATAAACTGGCCGGCCATCATCACAAAGCCGGTGGCCCAGATAACCTTTCCGCCGATAATAAACAGCAGCAGGCCGCCGACGTTCGAGGTGGCGTTGAGCAGTTTGGCGTGGGCCGTCGACTTCGCCAGGTTAAACCCGGCCAGGGTGACAAACGCCAGCGCATAAAACGAACCGGCGCCGGGGCCGAAAAAGCCATCGTAAAACCCGACGCTGCCGCCGGCGACCAGCGCAAACGGCAGGCCGTAGAGCCGACGCTGTCGGTCCGCTTCGCCCAGTTTCGGCATCAGCAGAAAATAGAGACCGATGCCGATCACCAGCAACGGCAGGATCTGCTTAAGAATATCGGACTGCACGTGCTGGACCAGCAGCGCGCCGGCGGTTGAACCGATAAAGGTCATCAGAATATTCAGCTTCTGATCGGCGAGATTGACCACCTTGCGGCGGACAAAATAGAGGGTCGCCGACAGCGATCCGCCGCAGGCCTGCAGCTTATTGGTCGCCAGCGCCTGGGCCGGCGGCATACCGGCGGCCATTAGCGCCGGCACGGTCAGTAAGCCCCCGCCCCCGGCCAGTGAGTCAATAAAACCAGCCAGGATGGCGACAAAGAAAAGCACCACCAGCACCAGCGGCGATACGGAAAACAACTCAATAAAACTATCCATTACAGCACATGCTCATCCAGTAGCGCCTGGCAGGAAGGCGGCAACGGCGGCGGCGTCTTCTTCACAGGTGGGGTAGACCCGGGTTTAGGTGGCTCGAACCAGCTCTGCAGCTCCGCACCGCAGCCATCGCCGGCCGGCGGCGGCGCCTGATCTTCGCACTCCAGGCTGCCCGCCGGGCAGCGCAGACGGACGTGCATATGGGCGCGATGCTGGAACCAGGGACGAACTTTGCGCAGCCACTGGCGGTCGTTGCCCGCATCCAGACACAGCTGCTGTTTAATCGCCGGGTTGACGAAGATGCGGGTCACTTCGCTATCTTCCGCCGCCAGCTTGATCAGCTGGCTGATTTGCGGACTCCACAGCGACGGCACCACGCGTTTGCCATCGCTGGCGACCAGATCCAGGGCCTGCGGCTTCAGCAACTGGGACGAAGTCCAGCGCGTCTGCGGCAGCTGGAGGAAGATATCGACATCGAGGCCCGTCTGATGGCTGGCGTGGCCGCCGTTAAAGCGGCCGCCTGCCGGCATCCCCATGTCGCCAATCAGCACGGTCCCCATGCCTTTATTGTGCACCTGATTGCTCAGGCGCTGAATAAACTGAACCAGATCCGGATGACCGAAGTAGCGACGCTGATCGGTACGCATCACCTGATAGCCGGCGGCGTTCAGCGGCAGCGCCTCGGCGCCAACGATACAGCCATTGGAGAACGCGCCAATCGACTGCGCGCTGCCGCCGATTGGCTGGGATATCTTCTGCCATGGCGTGGCGGCCAGGCTGCCGGCGCTGGCCAGCAGCGCCAGCAGGGCGATAACGGTGTTTTTCATGGTTACCAGCGTGGAATTGTCGTCGTCACGTCGCCATTCTGCGCGCGCTGACGCATAAAGTGATCCATTAAGACAATCGCCAGCATCGCCTCAGCGATCGGTACGGCGCGTATGCCGACGCACGGATCGTGACGCCCTTTGGTGATCATCTCCACCTCTTCGCCAAAGCGGTTAATGGTATGACCGGGAACGGTAATACTGGAGGTCGGCTTCAGCGCGATGTTGGCAACGATCTGCTGACCGCTGCTGATGCCGCCAAGAATGCCGCCGGCGTGGTTGCTCTGGAATCCGGCTTTGGTGATCTCATCGCGGTTTTCGCTGCCGCGCAGCTTCACCACGTCGAAACCGTCGCCAATCTCCACGCCTTTCACGGCGTTGATGCTCATCAGCGCGTGGGCGATATCGGCGTCAAGGCGGTCAAAGACCGGCTCGCCAAGGCCCGGCGGTACGCCGTCGGCGACGACGGTCACTTTGGCGCCAATGGAGTCGCCCTCTTTTTTCAGACCGCGCATCAGTTCATCGAGAGCGTCGATTTTCTCCGGGTCCGGGCAGAAGAAAGGATTCTGTTCAACCTGATCCCAGTCTTTAATAGCCAGCGGAATGTCGCCCATCTGCGTCAGGCAGCCGCGAATGACGATGCCGAACTTCGCGGCGAGGAATTTTTTGGCAATCGCCCCGGCCGCCACGCGCATCGCGGTTTCGCGGGCGGAGGAGCGACCGCCGCCGCGATAGTCGCGCAGACCATACTTTTGTTCGTAGGTGTAATCCGCATGGCCAGGACGGAACAGATCTTTGATCGCGCCGTAATCCTGCGAGCGCTGATCGGTGTTCTCAATCAGCAGCCCGATACTGGTCCCGGTGGTGACGCCTTCGAAGACGCCGGAGAGGATTTTGACCTGATCCGGCTCGCGACGTTGCGTGGTGTAACGCGAGGTACCCGGGCGACGACGATCGAGGTCGTGCTGCAGATCGGCTTCGGTCAGCGGAATGCCCGGCGGCACGCCATCAACGATGCAGCCCAGCGCCAGGCCGTGCGACTCGCCGAAGGTGGTGACGCGAAAGAGTTGTCCAATTGTATTTCCTGCCATCACGGCTCCATTCTTTGTCGTTATGTTGGCGTGTTGTTTTTTTTAGTCTTTATAAATACCGAAGTGCGCGCGAGCGTCAATCAGCTGCTGTTTGGTCAGCATAAAGACGCCGTCGCCGCCGTTATCAAACTCAAGCCAGGTAAACGGCACGTCCGGATACTGCTCCATCAGATGTACCATGCTGTTACCGACTTCACAAATCAGAATCCCGTCGTCGCTGAGATAATCCGGCGCATTGCCGAGGATGCGGCGCGTCAGCTTCAGGCCATCGCTTCCGGAGGCCAGACCCAGAACCGGCTCATGCTCATACTCTTCCGGCAGATCGGCCATGTCCTCTTCATCGACATACGGCGGATTAGTGACGATCAGATCGTATTGTAGCTTCGGCAGGTCGCGGAACAGGTCGGAACGGATCGGCGTCACGTGATGGATCAGGCCATGGGATTCCACATTGTGCTCGGCGACGGCCAGCGCGTCCGGGGAGATATCCACGGCGTCGACTTCGGCTTCCGGGAAGGCATAGGCGCAGGCAATGGCGATGCAGCCGCTGCCGGTGCACATATCAAGGATATGCTGCGGCTTATGGGTAATCAGCCCGGCAAACTGGTTATTGATCAGTTCGCCGATCGGGGAGCGCGGCACCAGCACTCGCTCATCGACGTAAAACTCATGGCCGCAGAACCACGCTTTGTTGGTCAGATAGGCGACGGGAATACGCTCGTTCACGCGGCGAATCACCCGCTCTACAATGCGGTGTTTCTCGCTGGAGGTCAGGCGCGCAGTGCGCATATCTTCGGGAATATCCAGCGGTAGATACAGTGAAGGCAGCACCAGCTGTACCGCCTCGTCCCATGGGTTGTCAGTCCCGTGACCGTACCAGATATTAGCAGCGCTGAAACGGCTTACCGCCCAGCGCAGCATGTCCTGAATGGTATGCAGCTCATTGACTGCCTCATCAACAAAAATTTTATCCACGACATCCTCCAGGGCACACTCTGCTATAAATTCGGCGGCTAGTGTGCCATGAAGACGGCGATAAATCAGCATTCTTGCGTGGGGTGGCGGGGGAAAAAACAGGTTTTCCTTGCCCGAAGGGATATTGAGTCGGGTAAACTAGCGCAAAGTATTAATGAGAGCGGACAATGAAAAAGAAGACATCGCTTAGCGAGGAGGATCAGGCGCTGTTCCGTCAGCTGATGACCGGCACGCGAAAGATCAAACAGGACACCATCGTTCACCGCCCGCAGCGCAAGAAAATCACCGAGGTTGCTCCTAAGCGTCTGCTGCAGGAACAGGCCGACAACAGCCACTATTTTTCCGATGAGTTTCAGCCGTTACTGAATACCGAAGGCTCGACAAAATATGTCCGCGCCGACGTCAGCCATTTTGAGCTGAAAAAGCTGCGCCGTGGGGATTATTCGCCGGAACTGTTTCTCGATCTGCATGGGCTCACCCAGCAGCAGGCCAAACAGGAACTGGGCGCGCTGATTGCCGCCTGCCGCCGCGAGCATGTGTTTTGCGCCTGCGTGATGCACGGGCACGGTAAGCACATTCTCAAACAGCAAACCCCGCTGTGGCTGGCGCAGCATCCACACATCATGGCTTTTCATCAGGCGCCAAAAGAGTACGGCGGTGACGCCGCACTGCTGATTCTGATTGAGGTCGAGGAGTGGCAACCGCCGGAGCTGCCTTGACGGCGAGCTCCGGGGTCGTCAGATGGCGTTGGCCATCTTGAGATTGCAGGGGCTTTTCTGCCAGAGGTATTCACCCTTGCCGTCGGCGTCCAGATTAACGCAGGCGATAGCCGAGGTGGTGAACATCGGGGGCGTTTCCCCCGGGCACAGCTCTGAGACCAGGTACCCCACCAGCGGCAGGTGGGAGACGACCAGCGCCGTCGCCACGCCTTCATTTGCCAGCGCCTGCAGATAGGCGCTCACCATTCCCACATCGCCGCACGGCGTGAGTTCCGGCATCACGTCGACATGTTTCGGCAGGTTCATGCACTCCCCAACAATATCCAGCGTCTGTTCCGCACGCAGATAGGGACTGACAAGAACGCGCTCAATATCCACTTTTTGACCTTTCAGCCAGGTTGCCATCTGACGAGACTCATCACAACCGCATACGGTTAATGGACGAACCGAGTCGCTGGCTGCATCGAGGGCAGCGTCGCCGTGACGCATAATAAAAACTTGCATATTGCACCGCTTTTGTTAACCAGAAGCACCGTAGTTTGGCCTGCGAAGACAATACGCAGGTGACCCGGTGGCCGGGCATTGTGCCTGATCCATTCATCGAATGAAACGCTGTTTTTTACCTCAATGGCGTAAGTATAGTCAATGATTGTTTACAAAACAGCCAATCAACAGCGTCATCCGCAGCCGGATTTACCTTCTTTGACCATAACTTAGGTCATCCGTTCATCCGCTGGCCAAAAGGTGGTCCCCTGTTCGGCCATGCGTAATAAAGTGTCACAGGGTGTAAAACGTGGGCCGTACTGGGCGGCCAGGCGCTGCAGGATCGCGGCAACTTCACCCGCGCCGATAGTATCCATATACCGGAACGGGCCGCCAAGAAATGGCGGAAACCCTATACCAAATACGGCGCCGATATCACCATCGCGCGCGCTACGGATAATCTGCTCATCAAAGCAGCGCGCTGCCTCGTTAAGCATCATCATCACACAGCGCTCCGCCACCTGCTGCGCGGACAACCGCGACTGGGGGCGGTCGATGCCCAGCAGCGGATAGACTGCCGGGTCGGGCCGTTTTTTGCTTTTACGCCCTTTTGTCTCATAAAGATAGAAACCACGATTATTTTTTCTACCTTTGCGATCGTCCTTCAAAATCGCGTCAATGATGTTTGCAGGTAGGCTGAAACGCTCTCCAAAGGCCTTCTCCAGCACGGGAATAATTTTGGTGCCGGTATCAATACCTACTTCATCCAGCAGTTGAACCGGTCCCACCGGGAAACCGAATTTCACCAGCGCCTTATCAATCACCTCAACCGGTTCTCCCTCCACCAGCAGGCGCATCGCTTCATTTATATACGGCGCGAGGATGCGGTTTACATAGAAGCCCGCTTTGTCCGCCACCACGATCGGCGTTTTCCCCTGACGTTTAGCCAGTTGCACCACCGTGGCGATGGTCTGCGGATCGGTTCCCTTATGCGGGATCACCTCAACCAGCGGCATTTTCTCCACCGGACTGAAAAAGTGCAGGCCGATCACCCGCTCAGGGTGGCTGGCATGGGCGGCTATATCGCCTATCGGTAACGACGAGGTATTCGAGGCAAAGATAGTCTGCGGCCCGCCGTTTTGCTCCACTTCACTGACCATCCGCTGTTTCAGCGCCAGGTCCTCGAATACCGCCTCAATCACCACGTCGCGATGGGTAAAGCCCTGATAGTCGGTAGTGCCTGTGATCAGCGCCAGTTGACGATCGCGCTCGCTGGGGCGCAGTCGACGCTGGCGAACCTGTTTGTTCAGCAGATCCCAGCTGTACTTTAAGGCGTGGTTGATCCCGCCCGGCTGAATATCTTTGATTCGCACTGGCAGTCCGCCTTTACAGGCAGTCACATAGGCGATCCCCCCACCCATCAGGCCGCCGCCCAGGACGGCAACGCTTCTCAGCGGAGCGGGTTCCGCCTCAGCGCCACGGTCTTTTTTCAGATCGGTACTGGCAAAGAAGATCGATCGCAGCGCCTGCGACTGCGGGGTCATCGCCAGTTCGCCAAACGCGCGGGCCTCTTCGGCGTAACCGCTGCTGCAGCCATGGGCCAGACCATTCTCGACGACCTGCAAAATTCGCTTCACCGCCGGGTAGTTGCCCTGGGTCTTGCGCTGCGTTTGCTTGCCGACGTACTGGAATAACAGATGGCGACCCAGGGGGCCCGCCAGCACGCGTTCGCGAACAGGCACCTCGCGGCTGGCCGGGCGCCCCTTCAGCGCCAGCTCCACCGCCGCCTGCAGTAAAATTGTCTGCGGCACCACCTCGTCCACCAGACCGGCCTTCAGCGCCTGGCGCGGCCGTAACTGCCTGCCGGTGAGCATCATATCCAGCGCCGTGCTGACGCCGATCAGCCGCGGTAAACGCTGCGTCCCGCCGGAACCCGGCAGCAGGCCAAGCTGTACCTCCGGCAACCCGAGTCGGGTTTTTTCGTCATCGCTACAAATGCGGCCATGGCACGCCAGCGCCAGCTCCAGTCCGCCGCCCAGACAAGCGCCATGGATGGCGGCAATGACCGGAATCGACAAGCCATGGATCTCGGCCATAATCTGCTGCCCCTGGCGCGCCAGCGCTTCCGCCTCCTGCGCGCTGCGGCAGCGGGCAATCATGTTGATATCTGCGCCGGCGATAAAGTTATCGGCTTTGGCGGAGATAAATACCACGCCGCGCACCGACTTATCGTCGCGTATCTGGCGTATCAGTCCCCGCACCTGATTGCCGAACTCGGCCTTCAGGGTATTCATTTTTTCACCCGGGGCATCGATGGTAATCACCGCGATGTTGTCCGCACGGACCTCAAGCTTAAAAGCGGAAACCGTATCCATTATTCAGCCTCCACAATCATCGCCGCGCCCAGACCGCCTGCCGCGCAGGCCGTCACCAGACCAAATCCCCCTCCCCGTCGCCGTAGCTCATGCAGCGTCTGGGTGATCATCCGCGCGCCGGTGGCGGCAAAGGGATGACCGTAGGCGATAGAGCCGCCGAGGACGTTAAATTTACTCTCATCCACCTCACCGGTGGCCTGCGCGCGGCCCAGCACCTCGCGGGCAAAGCGGTCGCTTGCCAGACACTGAAGATTGGCCAGCGTCTGCGCGGCGAAAGCTTCATGCATATCGATAAGCGTGAGATCCGCCAGCGTCAGGCCAGCGCGCTCCAGCGCCAGCGGCGTGGACCATGCGGGCCCCAGCAGCATATCCTGCCAGACGTCGATGGCGGTAAAGGCATAGCTGCGCAGATAACCCAGCGGCGTCAGACCCAGCTCTTTGGCCCGCGACTCGGTCATCAGGATCACCGCCGCCGCGCCATCCGTCAGCGGCGTGCTGTTGGCGGCGGTAACGGTGCCATGTTTACGGTCGAAGGCCGGGCGTAACTTTTGGTAATCTGCGAGGGTTGAATTTTTACGGATGTTGTTGTCCTGTTCCAGCGGCTGGCGGAAGGGGGGCGCATAGGCGGTCATCACCTCCGCGGACAACTTTCCCTCTTCCCAGGCTTTAGCCGCCAGCTGATGTGAACGATGCGCCAGCGCATCCTGTTGTTCCCGGCTGATCCCCCAGCTTTTCGCCATCTGTTCGGCGGTATCGCCCATCCGTAAGCCGGTTGAATATTCCGCCACCGCCGGGGGGACCGGTAGCAGGTCGCGCGGCCGCAGGCGGGAAAACAGCTTCAGTTTCTGGCTCAGCGTGCGGGCTTTGTTCGCATCGACCAGCGCGCGGGCCAGCGTTTTGCTGACGCCGACAGGCAGCACAGAGGAGGAATCGGCACCGCCGGCGATACCGGCGCGGATGGTGCCGGCCATCAGGCTTTCAGCGACATTCGCCACGGCCTGGAAGCTGGTGGCGCAGGCGCGACTGACGCTGTAGGCGTCGGTGTGCACGCTCATTCCGGTACCGAGCACAATTTCCCGGGCGATATTCGGCGCCTCCGGCATCTGCACGACCTGACCGAAGACCAGCTGTTCAATGGCTTCCACAGGAATGTCGCTGCGCGCCAGCATTTCGCCAACCACCATTTTTCCTAAATCAACGGCAGGAACGCCATGAAATGCCGTCGCCTGACGCGCAAACGGCGTGCGTAACCCTGTGACAATGGCAATGCGATCGCCCTGACGGGTGATAAGCGGTAATGCCTGACTCATAACTCTCCCCTGTTAACCAAGACAACCAAGTGGTCTGACCTGATAGCATTGTTAACTAATTTTTTACATTAAGCCAATCGGGGAAGCGAAAAATTGCGAGCCAAAACACATTGAACAGAAAAGATAACGCCCCGTTCACGGGGCGCTAAGCGGAGGGATTAACGCAGACCCAGCTGGAATATGAGGGATTCGGCTTCACAGCTAAATACAAAATCGATATCCAGCTTTACGCCGCCGTCAACGTCGGCGAAGACGGGATTAATTTTGCACGGTTCAGATTCCACACTGCGGGCTTTTTCGCTCAGCGCGGCGAGCATTTGCTCTGCTTCCGCGCGGTTGGCGAATACGCGGCTGTATGAGGCGGTGCAGTCGGTGTTGTCGACAATGGTCCCAACATCCATACAGCAGCAAACCGGGGTTTCATCAGCGCTACATTTACTCATCGTAGATTTCCTCTGGATATGCACCTGCGGTGCCAGACAATTAATGTGCCTATTTTACGCCCGCCCTCCGGTTTGCCTCCAGCCGATAATCGCTATCACGGCGTTAAGTGACAGAAATCACACTTAAAAATGATCTAAAACAAAAATCATCTTTTCTCCGTCGCCTTCCCCCCGACAATTTTGCCAGCTGGATCGCGTTTCTGTTATCACAATTGAAAAACTTCATAAACAAACTTGCAACAACTCATCTGGTCAGACCTATACTCAGCGCACTGGTCTGATTTCTCTGTTGTACCGCAGACCCTACACTTCCGCGCTTCTGTTACGGCATGTAACATAGTTTAAAAAAAAATAACTCAATGAGGTTATGGGCATGAGCCAGAAAACCCGCTTTACCCAATCTGCCCTTGCAGTGGCTGTCGCACTTGTTTCCACCCAGGCCTGGTCAGCAGGCTTCCAGCTCAACGAATTCTCTTCATCAGGGCTGGGTCGGGCCTATTCCGGTGAAGGGGCTATCGCAGACGATGCAGGCAATGCCAGTCGTAACCCGGCATTAATTATGATGTTTGACCGTCCAACTATGTCGGCGGGCGCCGTTTTTGTCGACCCGGGCGTCAATGTCTCCGGGACTTCCCCCACCGGCAAAAGCCTGAATGCGGACAATATCGCCCCGACGGCGTGGGTACCCAACTTCCACTTTGTCGCGCCGATTAACGATCAGTTCGGCTGGGGGGCGTCCATCACCTCCAACTACGGCCTGGCAACAGAGTATAACGATGATTATGCGGCCGGCAGCATGGGCGGTAAAACCGACCTGACTACGGCTAACTTCAACCTGAGCGGCGCCTATCGCCTCGACAGCAACTGGAGCTTTGGCTTAGGTTTCGATGCGGTCTACGCTAAGGCGAAGATCGAGCGCTATGCAGGCGATCTGGGTCAGATTGTCGCTGGCTCTGGCGCGCTGCCGCCGGCGCTGGCAGGCCAGGTGGCGAAGATCCCAGCCGACACGCAGATCGCCCATCTTAACGGCAATGCGTGGGGCTTTGGCTGGAACGCCGGTATCCTCTATGAGCTGGATAAGAACAACCGCTACGGTTTAACCTACCGTTCCGAGGTCAAGATCGATTTCGACGGTAACTATCGCAGCAGTCTGCCAGCGGCCTATAACCAGATCCTTGGCAACTTCGGTCTGCCGGCGGGTACTAACGGCCAGACCACCGGCGGTTCACTGACCCTTAACCTGCCGGAAATGTGGGAACTGTCGGGCTATAACCGCGTGGCGCCGCAGTGGGCGGTCCACTATAGTCTGACCTACACCAGCTGGAGCCAGTTCCAGGAGCTGAAAGCCACCGGCAGCAACGGCCAGACGCTGTTCTATAAAGAGGAAGGCTTTAAGGACGCCTACCGCGTAGCGCTGGGGACGACCTATTATTACGACGATAACTGGACCTTCCGCACCGGTATCGCCTTCGACGACAGCCCGGTACCGGCCAACAATCGCTCCATTTCCATTCCGGACCAGGATCGCCTGTGGCTGAGCGCGGGTACCACCTACGCGTTCAACAAGGATGCGTCGGTTGACGTCGGGATTTCCTATATGCACGGGCAGCATGTGGAAATCAAGGAAGGCCCGTATACCTTCCGCTCCGAAGGGACCGCCTGGCTGTACGGCGCCAACTTCAACTACCGCTTCTGATAAGCAGCGCGCAACAAAAAAGGGTGAACATCATGTTCACCCTTTTTTTATTCGCAGATTACTGTGAATCGATATCTTTCAGTTCATCCTGAATGGCCTGGGCGTTCGGATTGTCCGCCGGGGTCAGCTTACCGCCGTTGGCGATAAAGTCATGACGCTGGAAGTAAGCCTCACGCACCAGAATGTAAGGATCGGAAGACTGACGCAGCAGGCCGTCGGAATCCAGCAGCTGAGCGCGTGTCTCAATCCCTTCTACCGCCCATTTGCCGATCGACATCGGCCAGGTCAGCCAGGAGAGCACCGGATAGAGGCCATCGGCCATATCGCCGCCTTCGTCACGCAGGGTAAAGCTGCCGTAGAATGGCAGTTGCACATACGGACCATAGCCGACGCCATAGTGGCCGAGCGTACTGCCGAAACGATGCGGTTCAACGCGCTGCAGCTGCGGATTAGCCATCCCGGCGACATCGATCAGACCCCCCATCCCGAGGATGGTGTTCAGGAAGAAGCGGGTAAAGTGGACCATACCTTTATACGGGTCGCCCTGCAGGAAGGAGTTCACCATCACCGCCGGCTCTTCCAGGTTGCTGGTGAAGTTGCTTAAGCCATTGCGCGCCGGCTGCGGAACATAATCACGCCATGCCACCGCGACGGGACGAAGCACGTAAGGATCAACCACGTTAAAGTTGAAGTCAAACATCGTGCGGTTAAACCCTTCTAACGGGTCTGAGCGCCCCTGCGGCCGATCGCCAGAGCTGGAACTGGCACATCCCACCAGCAATGTGGCGCCAAGCGCAAGCGCCGACAGGCGATAATTCATAGATGTCTCCCTGGTTTTTATGGCTATCGCGAGTTGCCATCCATGACGGAAAGACAACGTTTCCGCCCGTACAGATGTGAGCGATTGTAACAGCACGTTGAACGATGTCTATATCACCCAAGTTGTTGATTTGATCATAGCCTGGGAATAACGAGATCGCGGGGCTCCTATTCTAGCGGAGCGACAAAAATCTGACGTTACCATTTTTGCGATTTCAGAGTATGCCCAGCCAGACGCCAGGTAAAGCCGCTACGCTATTACTATACAGAGTGATAGCGAGGGCCACGAAATGGATGAACTTGATGATAACAAATTAAAGCCAGCGGACGACGAACGTGAGGTCGAAAGTGAAGAAAAGCAGCGCGGGGAGGAGATAGAAGTGGATGAAGACCGTCTTCCCTCGCGGGCGATGGCGATCCATGAACATATTCGTCAGGAAGGGGAAAAAGAGATGGAGCGCGATGCGCTGGCCCTGCTGTGGTCTGCGATTGCGGCCGGTCTGTCGATGGGCGCCTCGTTGCTGGCGAAAGGGATTTTTCATGTCAAGCTGGAGGGGATCCCGGGAGGGTTTTTACTCGAGAACCTCGGGTATACCTTCGGCTTTATTATCGTAATTATGGCCCGCCAGCAGCTGTTCACGGAAAATACGGTCACCGCCGTACTGCCGGTGATGCACAATCCCACCCCCGGAAACGTCGGTTTACTCATGCGGCTATGGTCTGTGGTGCTGGCGGGCAATCTCATCGGCACCGCGGTGGCCGCATGGGCCTTCAATTATATGCCTGTTTTTGATGAGCCGACCCGCCAGGCCTTCGTCAGCATCGCCGAAGATGTGATGAAAAACAGCCCGACGGAGATGTTCGCCAATGCGATTATTTCCGGCTGGCTGGTCGCCACCATGGTCTGGATGTTTCCCCTCGCCGGCGCCGCCAAGATCGTGGTGATCATTCTGATGACCTGGCTTATCGCCCTTGCGGATACCACCCATATCGTGGTGGGCTCGGTGGAGATCCTTTATCTGGTGTTTAACGGAAGCCTGCCCTGGAGCGACTTCATCTGGCCTTTCGCCCTGCCGACGCTGGCGGGTAATATCTGCGGCGGGACCTTCATCTTCGCACTGCTTAGCCATGCGCAGATCCGTAACGACATGAGCAACAAGCGAAAAGCGGAAGCCCGCGCGCAGGCCGCTGCAAAAGCCAAAAATGCCGACCGGGCATAAAAAAAGCGCTTAGAATGGCGAGGGTTTAAGCAGTCAGACGGTATAGCTCTTACTCAGGCGGGCGAAAAACGCTATACTCGTGCCGCCTTGTCCCCTTAGTTAAATGGATATAACGAGCCCCTCCTAAGGGCTAGTTGCAGGTTCGATTCCTGCAGGGGACACCATAACCAGGCGCAATAGTCTTCTCCCTCACCCCCCATTGCGTTACATCACCATTCCGTGCGAAAACATAAACCTACACTCTCCCTTCCCTATCGTTTGTAAGCATCCCTGTGAACCAAACCATTCACTTTTAGAAATCTTCCGTCATATTGATGATGTCCTTTGAGGAGCTCGCCACGCGTAAAGCACGATTCACCGAACACCAGATCATCGTCGTTCTCAAGTCCGTTGAAGCCTGACGTACCGTCAGGGATGTCTGCCGCGAAGCCGGTATTTCTGAAGCCAGCTATTACAACTGGAAGGCGAAGTAGTAGGCGGTATGGAAGCCTCAGATATCAAAAAGATGAAAAACCTGGAGGAAGAAAATCGCCGTCTCAAACAAATGTTCGCCGATCTGAGTCTGGAAAATCGTGCGTTAAAAAACGTCATCGGAAAAAGCTTTAAAACCAGCGATAAAGCGTGAACTCGTCAGCTATCTGACGGCGCAATTTGCCATGAGTTTACGCCAGGCCTGCAGGACGTTATCGCTGAGCAGGACAGTGTATTTTTATCAGCCCGATACCCGGCGTGATGAGCCGGTGATCCATGTACTGGCTGAACGTTATCCGCGCTACGGCTTTAAGAAGCTGTTCCAGCTGCTGCACAGGCAGGGCCATACCTGGAACTATAAACGTGTTCACCGGATTTACTGCCTGCTGAAACTGAATTTTCGCCGTAAGGGAAAACAACGACTGCCAGTACGTAATCCAGCACCATTGACGACGCCGCAAGCGTTAAAACAGAGCTGGTCCATCGATTTTATGCACGACGCGCTGGTGTGCGGTAGACGCTTTCGGACCTTCAATGTGGTGGATAATTTTTAACCGTGAGGCACGGGCGATAGAAATCAACCTTAATATCCCGGCTCAGCGAGTCGTCCGGGTGCTGGACGGATCGTGATAAACCGCAGCTACCCGCTGAAGATGCGGATGGACAACGGGCAAGAACTGGTCTCATTTACGCTGGCACAATGGGGCGAAGAACATAGCGTATAGCTCGAATTTATCAAGCCGGGTAAACCAACACAGAATGCGTTCATCGAACGGTTCAAACGGACATACCGGACAGAAGTTCTGGATTTTTACCTGTTCAGAACACTGAATGAAGCACGGAAAATGACAGAGCGCTGGCTGATGGAATATAACAACCAGCGGCCTCATGAATCCCTGAGCAACCTGACGCCGGAAGAGTACCGGCTGATGGCAGAAAAAACCGGGAATCTCAAAAAGTGCGTGGAACTAAAACGGGTGTGCTTACACAATTGTGCGGGGTTTGTCCGGGTCGAGGTCGTCACGCTGCCTTTGGGCATCATCAGCAGCGATTTTGACGCCAGTACGTCGTCCTTAAGTACCGTATCTGCCTTGCACAGCAGCGTCTGGTAATCGGCGGCATCAACCGCTTTACGATCCCTGAGCTGGTAAACTCTTACCATCGTCGCCAGCGGTGTCTGTGCGCCATCGGCGTTAATGGCCGTACGCGGGGTAAAATCCAGATGCAGCGTTTTAATTTTCCTGTAGAAGATAGATTTCGTGATGCTGACCGTACCGTCCGTAACGGTCTGAGTCAGACCGCAGCCAGCGAGCAGGCTACAGGCGATAATCGGGCATTGTGAGGGGATCACTCCCGGTCTTAAGGTGGCATTCAGTTGTGTGGGACATTGTGAAATCCGTATCGTATGAGGATATGAGTGGATTAGATAAACTGATGGTTTTCCAGATGCTGCTGTTGTTTCAGGTGCCTGATCATCACTTTACCCTCTGGCATAAACTCGGTCCCATACCGTACAAGCCCGATACCTCTTAGTTCCGCATCGATGGCGTAGCGCAACTCCCGGGCACTTGCTGTTCGAGTAAGGTTACATTGAGGGACTGCAAACGGGGTCCATACTTGAGCAGAACACCTGCCAGCGTATCGTACAGCTCGTGGGCTGTCGCGGGCATACCTTGAAGAATTTTGGTCATATCCGGCAAACCATAATCAGGGAGATGGGATAGGGTCCCGGCCCGGGCGTTCAAAATACACTGGATGTTATCCAGTACGGATAAAATGACCTGGTCTTCTTCGCTAACAACTTCAAGGGGAAGATCCCCTATAAAGTTGCCAGTAAGAATTTCATATAAAGAAGGTGATTTTCTATCGGGCATTTTGACCTCAGGAAACGAGTCGGAATGATTGATTACTATTTTAAACTAATATTGAAAAATTCATGTATTGCCCCTAATTATCTCCATGTTTACGGATTTTTTTCACTTAGTGAATTCGTATGAATCATAGCCTTCTGGTCCTGGGTAAAGTAAAGAATGGCTATCACCGTACTGGAATTCTATACCGTCATATGCTCCCATGTTGGAAGTACCATAATACGGTGATGGTTTAAAAACCACCTCGCCAGACGCATTGTAAATAATGAAAAAATAATCCTCATCCTTTAAGTACTTATAAAGTGACATAGGGGATATTATTCCTCCATGGTAAACAATTACTTTATATTCATTGTCAGGGCTATTAATCTCAAATGCTTTTGAATATGAAGAGGGAATAATTGTTGATGGTAGAATGATCCATGCAACCATTAATACCACGATAAATAACGCACTAGAAACTCGCTTCATCATAAAACAATCACCTTATCCTTTGGTAAGGGCTCCAGCCATAAAACATCTGAAAGCACAATAAAATCACCTCCAGTGTTATGCTTAGTCTGCCATTTTCTAAAGTCCGCGTTGAAAACCGGAACAAAACCAGTAAAATCTCTTGCCAATACGCCCCAAACGCCAGATAAATAAGTTGACATATATAATGCGGATTCTGTTTTATCTAATATTCTGTTTTTACTCCAAATGCCAAGTGGTTCTGGAGTCTTGCCTTCGTCAACAAAATCATATGTGTCTTTGAGGTAAAACCCTAATTTATCGACGGTAAATATATTCTCACTTCCACTTTTACTTGTTTTTCCACGAATGCATACTTTCAGAGTAGAGTTACCCATAGCACCATACCATTCATTCACAGTATCGAACTTGCTACCAATTACTAAGATGTTTACCTGGGCATTCGCATCAAGCTCTTGGATATTTTCAGAATAACCCAGCGCAATATCCTCTTTATCAAGTGAGCCTTTCTTACCTAATTGAAACTTCAACCGCTTAATGCCTTTTTCACTTTTCCATATACGGGAGAGTTCGTTTATTCCATTTTTAACCTGTTCATACTGAATTGCCCAAGACATTTTAATTATGTCACAATTAATTTGTGATTCGGGTAATGTTGTCGGGTCAGCATCTTGAGCACTTTTTTTTGATTGCGCCGTATATGAAAATGAAGGTTTGGTATCAAACCAATGTCTCATTAACTTTGCAGCCACAGGCCATTTCATTTTCTCCATGGCATCCGGAATCATGTCAATGTGGAAGAAATCAACACTGACCTTCTTTTCCTGCTGCTCTTGCTCTTTTGTGGTGGTTGTTGATGAAACTGCCATTACCTTGTCCCCGCTCTGATCTGAAAAACATAGTCCAGGTTTACGTTTTCTTCGGTATCTGAATTTACTGCATGCGTCAGGGCTGAATCAGTTCTTACTACCACTGTACCGGTAGATGTCTGTACTTGATATGCAAACTCCATATCTTCAGATCCGGTTAAGGAATCCAAGACCCTGAAACACGCGGTATTTGGACCACATGACAAATCTGGTAATGGGGCGGGCATTTCAGCCGGTCCCTGTTCCAGGGCACTACTTCCCGCAGCCATTGTCCGCTTCACTTTGCGCATATACGACGCAGTCGTGCCATACTCGACCTTTCCGGGCTCAAGCTTCAGGTAACTGCCACCACCAATTAGGGTGATACGCTTTTTTCCGGCCAGGGAGATATCACTCGCTGAGCTCAGCGTCAGCTTCTTCTCAGCAAACAACCGCATGCTGGCGTTTTGCGCCTGGACATCGATTGGCCCTTCCCCGGATTTCAGGCTCAGCTGGCCGGTGCGGGCAAAGAGCCCGAGCTTTTCCCCGGTAAGTAGCGTCAGGTTGCCCATCGCGCCTGTGCTGATATCTCCGCCAGCATTAATGGCGACGTTTTTGCTGGCGGCCAGTTGCATATCTTCCCCGCTGGTCAGGGCCATGCCTTCCGGCGCCGAGAACAGCACGGCTTCATTGAGTGGTTTCAGCCGCTGCTCAAACATCTCTATCTGGCTGTCCACGTCCGCTTTCAGCGCCTGCGCCTGCTCCGCGGCGATTTCCAGCTGCTGCAGTTGCTGGTTAAGCTGGTCGATTTCCTTCAGCGCAGCGCTCATATCCAGTGCGTCACCCTGCGCTTTCGCCTGCGCATCCGCGCTGACAAAGAGTCCCTTTCCTGCTCTCAGGGTTCCCCACTCATCGGTGCGCAGCTCGGTGCCCGTGCCGCGATGTTGCCCCCGCGCATCCACCAGGTGCCCGCTGTTGAGTTGCGTCCTGCCGTATTCCGTGGCGAGTTTAATGTGCTCCTGACCGCGCTTGTCTTCCATGCGTAATTTTGAGTTGGCAGGCGTCCGGAGGATGTTTCGGGTGTGATTGTCCCGGTTCACAAGGTCCGGGTGCTCCGAGTCGTGCAGCGCATACGCGATGTACGGCAGGTCGATATCGCCATTGCTGTACGCAATCGCCACTTCGGTGCCGTCGGTGAGGGGGGTGTGCCAGCCCAGCGTTTCACCGGCATAAGGCTTGGCCATCCGCAGCCACAGGTAGCCGTAACCCGGTTCCGTACCCTCCCGGTCGAAGTCCGGCTTCACCCGGTAGCGCCCCTGCTCGTCCAGGTGTGCGTAGATATCATTCTTCTCCCGGCTCTCAACCCGGGCCGGAAGTGTGCCGTGGATTTCCGGACGCGGGATTTCCGCCGGGCGGAAACAGTAACGTTCGGTGTAGGGCATGCCCCATACCGACACATGCAGGCGGGAATCACGGGCGCCACGGAAGGTCACCAGCGTGAGGATCACGCCTTTTTTCAGGGCCGTAATGACATTCCCCTGCGGCTCCAGCACCTGCCCGGGCGCGAGATGTGAAGCGTTGCTGAACAGGTGAATGCGTGCCGACCTGTTAAGCTCCCACTCGTGGTGAAGCCGGGCGTAGAACGCGCCGGATTCGGTCTCCGGCTCCGGGCTGGCGTCATCGCCTGCGTCACGATACGGTGCCGCGTAGCGGTAATGCTCCCCGGTGGTCACCGCATCATTCCGCACGCTGACCGTCGCATCCATCGGTGTGAAGGCGGTCCGGTAGTTGTAATCCCGCGTGACGACTGTGCCGGTGGCGATGTTGTGCCAGGTCCGCACATCCCAGACTGATTCTGCCGCGCCGTCGAACAACCCCGATGGCTCGCTGTACGGCAGGCGCACATCAAACTGGTAGTTAAGCTGGCTGTCGGCAAAAATGTACGTATCCAGACCGCGCACGTCGTCCATCATCGTGCGCCAGTAAATCCCCATCTCGGACAGAATGCGCCGGATAAACTGCAAATCCGTTTCCCGCCACTGGGTGATAATTTCACGTGGTGGGTAGGTGCGCTCCAGGCGGAAGTCAAAATCAGGTCCCTCCAGCCCGTGTTTACGCAGCACCTGCTCAACCACCTCAGGAACGGACTGATTCTGATATACCGCGCACTGTCGGGTGTATCCCAGAAGCGCCAGGCGGGAACTGAGCGTAAGCCGGTAGTGAGATTGATCCTTTGATGTGGACAGCCATTCCAGGCGGGTCACCATGCCGTGGATATTTTTGCCGCCACGCATGCGGAAGGAGGCATATTTCATCAGCACCTCTTCCGGGAGGATGTTCGCCTGCAGCGTGGTGAACTCGATGTCCCATCTGAATGGTTCGCTCAGTGCTTCCCTGCCGTAAAAACGCAGAACATCCGGCTTCACTGAACTGTCATTGATATCCAGAAAATATCGGGTCTGTCCGTCAAAAAGCGCTGACCAGTTATCCATCACGTCACTCCTTCACCGGCACAAGGCTGAGCCAGCCATCAGCCAGCTCAATCGTGCGGGGTTTGTCCGGGTCGAGGTCGTCACGGGTCAGCACCAGGCGCCAGCGGTTATCCTTCTGATCCGGGCGGTTAAACAGTCCCACCACCGCCACGAACTGAGCATCTTCATCCATGGGAACATTGAGCGTCACGCTGCCGTTGGGCATCACCAGCAGCGCTTTTGACGCCAGCATATCGTCCTTAAGTACCGTATCGGCCTTGCGCAGTAGCGTCTGGTAATCGGCGGCATCAACCGCTTTACGATCCCTGAGCTGATAGACTCTCACCATGGTCGCCAGCGGCGTCTGTGCGCCATCGGCGTTAATGGCCGTACGCGGGGTAAAATCCAGATGCAGCGTTTTAATTTTCCTGTAGAAGATGGATTTCGTGATGCTGACCGTACCGTCCTTAACGGTCTGAGTCAGACCGCAGCCTGAGAGCAGACCACAGGCAATAAGCGTCAGCGCCCACCAGCGGGTTATTGTTGCCATTCAAAAGTTCCTTTATTGAGAGTGGGAGTACGTGATTATTCGAAGCGGTAGTGCCCGTCTTCAGCGGACGGTAACGCAGAACATTGCAACCCTTCATAGCAGCCCAGACTGACGGTCAGACTCTCCCGACTATTGCTGAGCTTGCCAGCTTTCAGGCCCAGCAAGCCGGTGCGGCCCAGCTGGATACGCCTGCCTTTGCCAAGGCGGGGCTCAGGCAGCAATCGTACAGGTACGGTGAGACGCAGTCGGGCGTCACTGCGGTAGCCGAGATAGACGCGCAGCAGGACCAGCAAATCGGTATGGAGGACACCACCGGGTAACCAGCCTTCCGCCTCGTCCGGATCCGCTGTCTCCAGCGTCACCAGTACCCGGCTGCATGCTTCCCTGGCCGTTTTACCCAGCGTGGCCCGCTGCGAAAGACGGATACGGTTTCCGCCCCCCAGCCCACTGGGGTTATCGATACGAACCTTAACCGGATCCGGTTCGGTGATTATTGCCCGGGTATTTGGCGCCAGCAGGCTCACCACAGCCCGGATGCCTTCGGCGTTACGCGTGGGCAAACGCATGGTGCCCAGCAGGGCCAGAAAGCGGGACACCGGCGTTGCCACCTGCTCAGACGTACCCGGTATACCGAGTCCCACCAGCCCCAGCAGACACTGTGATGTGGCATCTCGCCCACCGGCCTCGAAGGTTGCCGGATACGCGTATTTTCGCCAGATCCGGTAATACTGCGTAGTGATCCGGTGGCTGAAAATGTCCAGGAATGAAGTGACCGCCTCGTGTCCTTCACGGCGCTGCGCGATATCGTCCAGCCAGGACGTCGGCAGAGGGGAGTCCACCCCATACACACCAAGAAATGTCGTACGGACCGTTGGGGGCAATGTCGGATGGTCTTCGTCGGTCTCCACCGCTTTCAGGGTACTGACCGGGAACCCCATACCTGGCCAGGGCCTGAATCGTACCGGGTCGTCGCCCGGATGGCTGGTAGTGCCCAGTTTCGGCGCGTCCGGATTTTCCTGTTCCAACAGCTGGCAGAAACGATAAAAATTGGCCCGCCAGATATCTTTGTTAAGGGCCAGCGTCAGCCCGGTACGTGCTGGCTGTGATTCTCGCGCCATCTCAGTCGTTTCCCTGTCGGTTGCAGCACCAGCGTGAGCTGGTTAAAGAGGTGAATATCGGCATAGCGCGCGAAGAATCGGTGCAGCATCTCGCCAAAGAGATTTACATCGCCCTCGCCTGCAAAATTATCCGTATTCAGCGTGACCTCAATGTCAACGCCCCTGAGCATAAAGCCCTTCTCAAAACGGCGGATCAGGGTGTGCTTCACAGCGACGATGGCTTCAAGCCGACGGCGATTCATTTCATCGTCGGTCCAGTCATAGAGCGCCAGCGTGCCCCGCAGCACTTCCGGATTGTCCATCATGCTGAGGAAGTTTGATCCGAGGTGACTCATCACCCGCCAGTGAAAACGATCGTTTGCCGGGGGATATAACGGCATTGTCGGTGCTGTGACGTTCAGTACACTGACGGGCACTTTGCCGGTTTTGACCACCCTGTCCAGCAGAGTGCTTTCCAGTGCCTTACGCGGAAGCTGGCCGTTGGTACCGGTTATTCGCATCGAAAGGGATTCTGGTTTATCGGACAGCTGCTCCAGCTCGAACGAGCGCCCCCCGAGAATTAACCAGGTGTCGTACAGACCAGAGGGGCCGCGTTTCACGCGAGTGTGGAAATAACGCTCAGGAGCATCGTGGCGCATCATACCGCCCCGGTGCCGAAAGCTGGTGAACGGCACATAAGGATGTTTGCCATTCTTCACCGCGCCACGGATGTTATCGACGCTGTAAATCTCGGTGTGACCATCCTGAAGACGCAGCGGCCTGAGCAGGTATTCGTTCTCCAGCGGGTTAAGCGTCAGCGGGTCGGCTTCCAGGGTGAAGAGATTGATGACCGGCGCACAGTGCAGCCGGAAGTTTTCCGTTTCAAAAGGCAGATCGGATGACCAGGCTTCACTGAGCACGATGTCGATTTCAAACCAGGTGCTGGCCGCAGTGAGCCCGATGGCCTCGAGGCCGCGCATTTCCACAAACATAAACTTCGGACGGAAGCTGAAATACTCCAGCAGTAGCTGGTAACCGCTGAAGGCAGTATCGGCTTTCTTCCACAGGCCGTCATTGTCATCAAAGCCCATGGGTTTGCACCAGCCATCAAACTGATGACGTTCGGTGTATGTCCTTGCATGGCGGGCATACATGGCGTGGACTCGACGGGTCATTGCCATATGCAGCGCAGAGCTAACCGGACTCTCTGCGTTGAGGAATATGGCGACCTTGTCGATCCCGGCTTTACGCCAGTCCACTTTTTCAGGGCATTCGAAGCGCAGACGGATAGCAGAGCGGCCATCGGTTTCCGTATGCAGGCGGGCGTCAGCAAGGTGCAGCGGTTGTAGCGGCACATCGCGGGTTGTCCGGTACTGACAAGCTGTTTTATGCGGCCCGACAGGACGTGACAGAACGGAGAAGCCTTCCGCCAGCATTTCGGCCTGACGCAGACTACGCCAGTCAGGGGAGAACTCAACGATGGCCAGCGACGGGATGGTGCGCATATAGTGCGGCCACAGCAGACTCACCAGCCCTTCGGTGAGCTCTGGCAGATCATCATCCAGCTTTTCACGCAAACGGCCCATCAGGAAGGCAAAACCTTCAAACAGACGTTCCACATAGGGATCGCGGGCGCCAGGTTTATCCAGATTAAGCATTGCTGCTCGGTCCGGATGAGCCCGGGCAAACTCTTTACCGGCTTCTCGCAGGTAGCGCATCTCTGCTTCGTAATAGCGCAGGGTTAAATCATCCATGAACGGCATTCCTGAAAATTATTAAAGAGTACATTAGCCACAGAGCGCCATGGCACGGGCCGGGTCGATGGCGATCAGACGCGCCAATAGCGTATCCATCTCAGGCATCAGACGGGATTTATCAGATTCGCTGCGACCGGCTTTCAGGCGCAGCAGCTTCAGGCGACGAGCCTGGACTTCAAACAACAGTGCGGGTTCCCAGTCTTCCAGCGTCAGCTGTGGTGCACTGGTGGTCAGTTAGCCAAGCAGGTGAAGCGCCATATCGTTTCGACCATACTGCTCTGCCACCCGGGCCATCAGCAGGCGTATCAGCCAGCGATGGCGTGGTGTGTCCATTCCTGGTCGGGACTGGAGCCAGGCAAGCGCCGCCTCGGGTCCTTCCGCGTCGCCTTTTGCCATAGCTTCGGATTCAAGAAGCAGCACATCATCAGCCTGGCCATTAACGACGGTTGCGGGTTCATCGCCATACAGCAGGCCTTCTTCATTCACTTTTCCAGCGATCCAGGCGGAGGTGACTTCATCAGCGAAGGGAGTACCGTCATTCCATGCCAGGCCTTCAAGTCCCGGAAGGCGCTGAAGTAGCAGTCGCAGATCAAGAAGAACGGATTCTGTCCAGGTATCCCACGGGTGACCGGCATGACTGAGCCCCTGCCAGAGATACCACTGAAGATCGAGCCAGAAATGATTGACCCCTTCGCAATAAATCTGGCTGGCCTGCTCAACCAGTTCGGTCCAGTTTTTCTGAAGATACAGCCGCTTAAGTTGAGCACGATACTCGGGTTTCGGCGGTACCAGGCGGGTGCGACCGCGACTGTCCAGCGGAGGGATCTGATCGACCGTGTCCCAACGCACGGTCTTTATCAGCCGGTAAGAGGCCAGCCAGCCCTGCGGCTGCTCGCTCAGCCAGCGGGAAAGTAACTTTGCCTGGTCGAGTAAATCGCGGCCCGATTTTACCGCTGACAGTTGCGGTGAATCCGAGTGGGCCGGTTCGCGTCCGTGCTCCTGAGTACTGCTGTTCTGGGGGACCAGTGCTTCCATACCCCCCGAACGTGCCAGGCGGTTTTCAAGAGTGGTACAAAGCCCTGCAAAAGACGGTTTCTCGGCTTCCGGCCAGTCCGCCACTGTGGATTCAAGCAGGCTTATGGCGCCCGCCGTAAGACCGGCATCATTGCGGTCTACCTCAGGCCATAACAGCAGTGCATCAATCACTTTTGCACTGTTCAGCCACTGCAGCGCAGCTTTACGTGCTGCGGGACGCTGAGGATGACATGCCTGCCCGTAGCGAGTCAGCATTGCGACAAGCAGCAATAAACCTTCAGCCAACCCTTTTTCACCGTCGCGGCTGAGTCGGGCCTGCACATACCAGGTCACCACACGAATGTCTTTTGCGCATTCGTAAAGACACTTTCGGGCCAGCTCGCACAACCGCGCTGAATCGGTACCCGATATCTTATTGATCTCTTCACGCATCAGCAGAAAATTATCATCGTATGCGGGATCGTCCCCGGTTTCAGACCCCGGGGTGAACGGGTGCAGCCAGTTATCCCATAATAATAGGGCGCTGGAGGCTTTTCCGATAAGATGCTGCTGCTCTTCCTGATTTGTGGTACATGCCGATAACAGTGCCTGGGGTGAACTCATGTTTTTCCTTGTCTCATCTTTATTCGACCTCTTCAGCGCTGGCTGCAACCGTAAATATGGTTTCAGGCAGCGTGAAACCCTGAAGCTTCAGTAACGCCAGAGGACCGTCGCCCAGCTCGCTGCGCATCACAAACTTCAGTGGATTCCCATCGGGCGTGATCCACATCAGCTGCATGCGGCTCGCATCAAGAGGCGTGATTAGGGCTTTGTCCAGCAGGCGAATGAAACCCCAGTTACCCTGGTTGTTTGCATAGAGCTGCATACCGCTGTTGACGCTTCGCCAGCTGAGCGATACGCCGGGGTAGTAAGTATTCCCCGGCCAGGTGAATTTCTGCCAGCTTTCCATCTGGTTGAAAAAGTCCAGATTCTGCTCATCGAGGATTAACTGCACTCTGGCAACATCCCGTGTAGGTCGCGCCATCAGTTCGAAGTGAACACCCGCATCGCCCTGAGAGAACACGATATCTGACAGTTCCGCCAGCTGATTAATCGCCCGGAGGAAATCCGGACTGACAACCATCCCCTGACTTGTGGAAGGGTTAACGATCCAGCGATTCCCCTCCAGGTGGATGATCCCGCCAAGATTAGTTTTCAGGAAAGTAGTGATTCGACCCGAGTCGCTACGCAGGAACTGAGCCAGTAACGGCAGCGAGGCATCGCTGCCGGTGGCTTTAAAGGGGTATCGTCCCGCAAAGGCCTTATTCCACTGTTCGACAATAGTTGTCTGCCAGCGGGCATTGAGGCTACGTGCAGCCGGGGCAAGTACCTGCCGCCAGGCCAGATCCAGCGGTTGCACAAATAACGACTGGCCAAATCCATTCCACTCCTGACCCAGACTCGCCGCAACCAGACTGCCGTAATCGCGGGTATCGGTCAGATCGATGGCTTTGCCCTGGAATACTGTCTGGGCCAGCATCTGCGACATAGCCTGCGGATCCGGGGCGCTGGTGACCTGCTGAAGCTTGAGCCGCACCTGGGTTACGCGAGCCAGCCAGGACTGGAAACTGAGGTTACCGTTGGCACCTGTGCCATCTTTACCTTCCATCAGCCCCATCAGCGGTCCAAACACGCCATCGAGCGGACCTTTAGGGCCCTGTGCCTGTTCAATAAACTGTCTGGCATTTTTTTTCTGACCGATCAGTTTTTTCGCTGAGTCCACTATCGAGTCGGCAAGTCGTTCTCCCTTCCCCCCCGTTTTCCCCTGCCAGGCCAGCGTGTTCATTAGGGCAACCAGCGGTGACTGGCGGACATCGCCTATCAGATTGAGCTGGGCAATCGCTTCGGAAAGTGACGTAGCTTCCTGCCACTGAATGCTGTTGACCATGTTCAGCCAGGCGTTACCAAAATCGGTAAAATAGCGTTCAGTCAGGCGGGCCTTTAGCGCCTCCGGGGAGATATCGCTCCTTGTCTGGTGCGTCTTATCCGTCAGTACCCAGTCAATTTCATCGCGGCGTGTCTTGACGACCTCGTTAATCGCATCCTGAACCTGCTCTTCCCAGGCCTGACGCGTAAACATTCCCGGGACGACTTCGTCAGTGCTGAATACCGTTGAGGCATCAGTGTCGCCGGTCATATCTGCAAGCGTTAAATCAGGCCAGTTGCTGGCCACGCGCTTCAGCATGTCCTGATATAACCCGGACTCAGCGTTCCGCTGGCCAATCTGCTTGAGCAGGATCTGACGGACCGTGCTGATTAATTCCGCGTCAGGCTTAATTTTCCATTCCGGATGAGCCGGGAGGTTCTGTGCGTAGAAACCCAGCAGTTTCGGTGCCAGGGCCTGCCATGTGCCATCCGGCACATTCTGACGTTTCGGGAAGGCTTTCAGGACGTTTTTTGCCAGCCAGTCTGTGTCTGCTTTGTCAGGACGGGACAGCATCAGATAACTTTTGAGCACGTCATAGGTGTGCTGAGTGCCCTGCGTTCGGGCATCACTGGCAGGAGGCAGTTGCACAAAAGCATTCAGCAACTGCCTGAGATAATCTGCGGTGGCATCCCTCATCAGCTGTGCGTTGTTTATCGCATACAGCGGCCAGAGAGCAGCCAGCGTTTCACTGTCCTGATTAAGACCAAAGCGCGTGTACCATGGGGCGCCGGTCGCCTCACGATGTTGCAGACGGGCAATCGCTTGCTGGAGGACGAGCTGGTTGCGCAGGCGTTCAGCAAGTGGTTTTGCGGTATCCGCTGCCTGCCTCGCCGTTTCCTGTGCCTCATAAATCTGGGTACGGTTAACGATCAGGGACAGCAAGGTACCGGTCCCCCACAGGACAATAAGGGAAAGCAGAATTAATCTCAGCATCTTCAGCCAGTCGACGCCCAGCTTCCTGCCGCTGACGGCATCACAGTCATCAATGACGGCTTTCCATGTCGGCGTGTCGAGGCGCGTGTTCGGCACCGTTCCGGCAACGGCCATCTCAGGGCTGAACATGACTCCGCGTAAACGCCAGGCCGCAGATCCCTGCATCAACCCACTGAGCAAAACGGTCAGACTGGCTTTCAGTTCGTGTTGCAGGCGGAAAGATAACTGGAGCAGGCCGTTATGAGCCGGATTATTCAGTATCTGTGCCATACCGGCTTTTTGCAGGCGCTGAGACAGCGTAGTCAATGCCTTATCCGCCTCTTTTACAGTGCCTTCCGGTCCGAATATCACCCCTGTCGCAGCCGTGTCCGCGTCCTGCTGAGCACCTTTGGCTTTGTCAGTCAGCCACAGCCAGACAGGCGCCTGCCAGCCCAGCTGATGATCGGCTTTTTGGCGGCAACGCAAGAAAGCATCCCGTTCGCTATCTGTCGGGAGAGCTGAAGTACTCATCACCTGAATAATGCCATCAACCGGCTGGCGAGATCGCAGGCGCTTCAGTTTTGAAAGGAAGTTCTCATCCGGAAGTGACTGCGCATCACCGCCATAAATCAGTACGTTGCCGTCGCCTTCCTGCCAAAGGTCATGACGCAGACCCGGGGCCGCTTTCTCGACGTCGTCCGGGTTGCCCATCACCAGCAGGAGTCGCACTTTACGCTTCCAGCGACGTCCATAGCGAAAGCGCAGGTGTTCGGACACGACATCTTCGCTGAAAACGGGTTCATCGTCGTCTTCTTCACCGGGAATGGGGTTCGTCAACGGTGCGGCAGTCTCAGCCTTTTTCTGCCCCCACTGGAAATACAACCCGGATTTGCCCGCGTGGTCGAAAGCCTTCTCTATCAGCCAGCCGAGTAATAATATCGCGGCAACCAGTATGGCGCAGAATGTGAGTATCCGTTGGCCGTCATACGGTCCGAAGCCGGTGGCCGAGGCCACATTTTCCGGAAAGGCATAAAACAAAAATGCCACGATGGCTGTCAGGAAAAAGGCGACAGTCACAACGGAGCCGATGAGGGTTTTTACTTTTACCTTAGACATTCTTAGGCGATTCCTTGCGAACTTCTTCTTTGGTGATGACGGCGATCCAGATGTCGTCTTTGTCAGCGGCGGGCTGTGCGGCGATAACCTGCGGCCCTCGTTGTTCAACGTCAGCATTGGCAAGCGTAATGGCCAGCCATGGAGCCGCATGGCCTGTGTATCCCAGAACGGGATCGATACTGAAGTTGTCCTCTGAAAGGCTAAATTCCACCCCGCTCTGCTCGCAGGCATTATTCCAGCCGCTACCAGCGGTCAATGTGGGACCGGAGATCCAGCTTCCTTTGAGTTCATCGGATCTGGTCTTCGCCCAGAGCAGCGCCCGGGTTAGCGTCTTTGTGAGCGTAGTTTCGGTTCCCCTTTCGGGGCGATGAAGGCGGAGGGCATCCGGCCAGGCGTGGGCTTTTCGGTTGCTCAATACCACCATTGAGACGGCATCTGCGTCATCTTCCCGGGGGGACGCCGGTAACGACAGCGTGATAGCAACCAGAATGCCCGGATTGTCCCATCGCTTGTCCAGCCAGGCATCGAATGCGCTCAGCCCTTTTCCGGCCATCAGGCGAAAAATCCTGCCCGTCTTGAGTGAGAGATCGGCTTTAAGATGCTCTTCAAAAAGGGGATACAGATCGTTATCACAATCCAGCACCAGCCAGCATGGCAGCTCGGGCGGAAGCGGCTTAACTTTCCCCTCTACACGAGTAGTCAGTTTATTAACCGCTGCTTTCAGGGCCTTCGTTAAATCTGTCTGATATTCTGGTAATGCCGCGTATCTGACCGGTTTGTCACATCCTCTTGGGCGAGAGAATTCGATAACAGGAGCTGCGACTTTCATTGCCTTCAGCAGGTCATCGGCTTTGTTTCCGGCCAGGGCCTGAATGTATGTACCGAGGATCCAGGCACAGCGCTGACCGCGAAGAATTTCACTGTCGATGAGAGCTTCACGGTCGACATTACGCGACTCAGCTCCAACCTGCTCTGCTTTATAGGCAACCCTGCGTAAACCGAAAAGAAGCCCCCAGGTGCAAAAAGGAAGGCCCAGAGCGGTGAACCAGAAGACAAATCCGCTTCGCTCTGATGTCCAGCGCCACAGTGTAAGCGCTATGCCCCCCAGCATGACAAACGCGAGAAAGAGCAGCCAACGTCCGGCGCCGGGACGCGGTATCTTAGGGGCCTTTTCAGGGATGGCATCCAGCCAGACGGGCATAATCAGGCAACCTTTGCTGCGGCAAATGAACTGATCAATGTGCAACCACAGGCACATTTGTGACCGTGAAAGGCAACCGGAATACCATGATCAAGGTAATCAGGGTTGCCTTCTACGATAGTAGTAGGGCCATGTCCCTGAACCGGGCAGGACACTTTGTCGCCTTTACGGGCAACGCCAATACCGCCGAATTTCATCGTTTCTGAGGCGGTCAGTACTGAACCACCGTGGGTAGTTTTATCGCCTTTGCGGATAATCTGGAGCATTAATAAGGACCTCTGTGAGTTAATAATTATCATTAGTTTAAAGTAACTAGCCTCCAGATATATTAATCCTGAATCTGTTTCAGTAAGTCATTTAACTCATTCACTCTTGAAATATTCATGTCCATACGGCATACGCTGTACATCGGCGAACCGATTATAAACCCTTGAACATCACACCAATTTTCACGTGATGCAATCCAGTTTTTTTGCGCCGTCTCGAATTTACTTGTAATGTCAGATATTTCACGCGCTTTAATTATTTTGTATATTTTCTGGTAAACAATATTCATGTCTTTCTTTGCGGCGTCTGATGCCTGGTCGGCACAACCCATTACAACAGAGTTATTTATATCTTGATTCAGTTTGCGACAATCAGTTTCGATCTTGGAATAGTCGGTTAGTACAGCATGTGAAATGCAAGGGAGTATTAGAAGTAAAGTCAGCGCTTTGTTCTTAATCTTCATTGTATTTGAAAAATCCAGTAGCGGCATTAGTAATTTAACTTACCTATAAGTGCCTGGTTCTACAATTAAAAAGACCCATTCTTGATTCAATAGCATGTAAATGCTTTTGAATGTTTATTCTGTATCATACTCGTCACCTTTCCATCTCAAGATATATTTGGGTCCGCAAAAAATATCTTTTAGCCCTTTGTGTGATTTTTTGGATATGCCAATAGATGTACACATATATGCTGCATCTATTGATTTTCCATCATGTATTGTGATTTTGAATGTAAAAGTAGGAGAATTGTCGAGGTTAGACATACAGTTCGATTGATCGCAAGTACCTGGTGGTGTTGAACTCAGAAATGTATACTCGATGATATCTTTTTTACCGTCACCATTTAAGTCAGTAGTAACGCGACCTGTTTGCCCATCGACAAAACCAGAGTTTTTCACCTTACTTGCCGTTACCAGCATATCAACATCTTTGGTTTGAGAACATTGAGCATATGTTGCCGATGCCATTAAAATTAACATAGCCAAAGAGAGTTTTATGTTCATTTTAATAATTATCAACTGTCTTCATATAGGTTTTAATAAAATCATTTAGTTGCTCTACACCATCATATTCGCATTGGTTTTCTATCAAATCTGTTCGTTGACCTTCCATCGAGTTATATAAGCTGCATCGTTCAGAAATAGACTTCCGTTGACTATTATAAAACGCCATATCAATTGAATACTCCTTACCAAATTTGGTAATAATCTCTTTAATGGAGTCCTCTGTTTTTTTTGTGCTGGTTTGTATGCAGTCGATCATATCCGGATGAGATTGCATCGAGGAATTGCAAGTTTGTGGTTCCTTTGCAAAAGAAATAACAGGCAAAAAAACAAGTAATGCAAGTAATTTAATCTTCATTTTTTAACTCCAGATTTAACTCATTTAACTTTAATAAATCTTTCTTCTCTGTCAGAGCTCGTGTTTTTAGATCGTCCCACCAAGTCGGGGATGATGGGAAAAGATCTTCAACATGATTTATTTTATAGTCCTGAACAATAGTTATCACATCTGCATCTGTTAATGTTTCAAAATCCTTTCCTTTCAACGCTCTCGAAATTAAACCAGTTGTAGGGCCATATTGAACGGAAGTCGACCAAATCATATCATTGATTGCGGCACGAGAATGTGAAAAATTTAGCCCTTTAGATGCTAACAAGTCTATTTGTACTTGATAGTGTGTTTTTTCAATGAAAAGATGCTGATCCTGTGCAAATTCTTCTTTGTGATCGACCGCAATTTTTTTCCATACTTTATTGAATTCAGGTGTGGCGGGTACTTTACCTTCGAATAAAGCTTGGTATTTTGACACAGCAATATATTTATTAACCGTTCCCATTTTAGAAGATAATTGATACATTCCATATGACACACCACCATGATCTCCTTTTCCAGATGAAATTACCCCAGGCCCCCTTCCTCCAGATTCATATCGCTCTGAAGTTTTCCCAAGCGGCCATGTTCCTGATGATTTTTTCATAAAGCCTAAGAACATAATCGGATGCATGTGCCACAGTGAAGGTCCTAGTTTTTCGGATGTTACATCCTGCATCCATGCCATTTTATCGATAAAATCTTCACTGTATTTCTTCCATTCTGGGGCTTCTTTTTTCAGCGCATTGAGGAAAGGTTGCCAAATAGCGTCACCTTTTTTGAAGTACCAATCGCTGGGATGTTTTACGATTGTTTTCTGGATGGTGTCACGATAGTCGGGATTATGAAGTGCTCTCCAGTACTCCATTGGCGAATATCGGTCACTTCCGCTGTCAATTTTATCCAGCAGGCGCTGATAATTATGCTTCACGAGAGCATGACTGGTTCGCGGATCATTGGTCGCGGCCTGGTAAAGCGAATCGATGAGGTTACGGAAGAATCCAGTGGGCTGGTTTTTTCCATCCAGGTAATCAAAGCTGGCTGGTTCTGTGGTTTCAGTTCTGAAGCCCAGCTTTGCCAGATCATACTGCGACAAAAGTTGAGGTTCCGCCTGGCCTTTAGGGACGTAAGCATTTTCTGGTCGCAGCTGCCAGTATTCCTGTTTGGTCGACTTATCGACTTCCGTTTGCACCTGACTCAGTGGAAGGATCCCCGCCCTGGTTGTTGCCCTTGTATCTACTGTGAATGTTCCTGCTGCAACATCTTTTTTGTATAACGTAAGGCCCGGAGCGTACTTTAGCCAGAGTGGATTCTTTTCTCCCACCTGCTCAGGGTTGGTCAGGAACGTTTCCAGGTTATCATCCATACTCGTGCATTCGATATGAACCTGGTATCGCGCTTCATATCCGCCATCCTTAGGTGCCTGATAATATCCCATATGACCAACAGGATCACCTGCACTGATAGCAAAGGGAGTCGGGCATACTACCTGGTCAAATTTCATCGCTTCTTTTGCTGGCGGCATGAGTTTCTGCCACCAGGAAGGCTGTACCACCCCATCAGTGCCAGGAGACAGGTTGTTTTTGTCCACAAGCATCCAGTATTGCTGCCCTGGCTTCAGGGATGTTTTCTTGCCCTTTTTCAACGCCTGTTCTGAGAGGCTAACAAAGGTAACAAGGCCATACTCTCGCTTATTAAATGCAACAGTATGGAGGCCGCTGTCTGTTTTATCCCACTCAACAATAGATCCTTTTGGGATCGTGCCCTTGCGATAGCTTTCACTGGTACTTTTATTGTTGGTACTGGCGGTCATGACCCATTCTGGATCGTAGGCAGTAAGCGTATCCTGGACTGTCCACTTTGTTTCCGCCGGATTGACACTATAGGCTGAATAGGGGGCAAGGTGCATATACAGGGTATAAAAATGCAGCCCGCTGGATTCTTTCTCCCCTAGTTGAATAAAGTGTTTAACCAGAACAAACGAACCGGAAAAGCTCAGTGGGCCGGATTCCCATGCAAGCGTCAGATAATCCTTGCAGACACGATAAGCAACCACTACGCCGTCAGCCATGCATCGCACAGCCTGCTCGCCTTTAAAGGGGACAGGGAAATCCAGTGCTTCAAGACGAGACTTGCCACTCAGAGCACACCACGGGGTCGTTGCTTCCGTGATATGGATCCCGCCATGCCACATCCCACTTCGGCCAATCATATACTGCCCGGTGGATTCCCCCCCGACATGAGAGAGGATCTCTTCCTGATTATTGAACTCACTTCCCCGGTTATTAGAAGGGATCGGCCAGACAATCTTAATTTTTCCTTTTTGGGTAGCCGTGGCGTTCTGCTCTGATGTGGTATTATCGTCATAACGATAAAGTGTATAGCGTATGTTTTGATCACGATATATCTGGGCAGGATAGAACCCCCTTTCCTGGACAAAATCAGATACCCAGTGTGTACCATTAAACATCGCCATATGACCATGCACATGATGTGGTGCTGCCTGGATTACGACAACATCCCCCACTTGCTGACCAGAAATTGTGAATACACCGCCAGTACGCACTGTTGTAGCGTTATCCACAACTTTAAAGTTATTTTCAAGCAGCCATGGACCATAATTTTTAGCTGATTCAATTCCTGAATTTTTTGCAGATGCCCCTCCAGCGATTAATGCTTTTTTAACATAGCGGGCACATTTTGACTCGCCATATTTAAGCTTTTTATCTATGCCATTTTTAAAATTTTCAGCGTTAATTTTCGCTCTGGCTTGGGCCTGAGTGTTTAAAACGCTAACTGCGACATTCTTGTTCAGCATTTATTCCCCCCCCCTCTGCTTGTCGAGGGCAATAAATACTACTATGGGATATGGGCTTAACAGAATCCATTAACCAGCTCCCTTTTTCTTTAACCAGGTTAACGGCATATAGGGATACGCTCTTACCATATCCTAATGTTAGCTTCACTTGCGCGACCTGTTCATTCTCTGAAACAGTTTCCACATTAATGCTGCCTTTCCATTCTTCACAAATATCCTGAGCATCGACAAAATAATCAGCACCCGATTCATCATTATCCCGCAGACTTCTGAGATGCTCAGTTGTATATTCAAAAATAGCTTTTTGAGTTAGTTTATCAGCTGATTCCATATCAGGCATTTCAGACGCGACAAGGTAATCATGATAAAAATTTGCAACAATTTCCCGAGGCATTGAACTATCGTTCGCTGAAGTTGAGGCTATATTGGCCACGCAGAATAAGCAGCAAGCAAAAATAATCTTCTTCAACATGAACGTCTCTCCGTAGATATGTTGGTATTTGTATAAGTAGTCGAGGTGAGAAATTTAGAAAATGACCACGTTTTTATTGTTCCGTTACGCTGGTGATTTTCCACTTCCCATCAATTCTTTCCAGCACAACCTTAAATTTAACTTTAGGCTCGGAACCTGTTCCTAAAAAAACGTTAACTGAAGAGTCATTCTCTTTCTGATATACATCAAAGGTACTTATACTTGCTTTCCATGAAGGATAAACATCTTGTGATTTTGTAAAATAATCAACATCAGTATCAACCCAAGCACTATGCCAGTTACAAATATAACGCCCTTTAAACTGCTTGCATTCGCGCTTTTGTGAACATTTCCCTTCGAGTTCTTCTGCCGACACTGAATCATCAGAATCATAATTACACATCATTGAGTCGTTAATGCTTTTCATTAATTCATCAGAAACATATTGGCTGAGAAATCGACTATTGTCCGATGATTCTTCTTTCAAATATGACTTATAAAAATTGTACACGATGCTTTCTGGGCTTGTTTGTTCGGATGCCTGTGTAAAATTTGATAAACAAAGCAAAAATGCAAATAAAAACACATTACGCATATGAGGAATTAATGGATCCATCATCAGCCCTTAGTCATTAAAAGATTTGCTGCTGATTTTATTTTCCTGAGTGATATCCGTCAGGCTGAAATTGGGTGTTTCGTTGGGGAGATTTGCGCCCGATCCTGGTACCAGATAGTCAGACGTCTTCATGATAAACTCACCAGATGAACCATGCTCAATACCGTTCTTACTCAGTCTCAGGTAAGACCCGCCACCGTTCAGTGTCAGGGTTTCCGGGGTGCTGATAATAATTTCGTCTTCACTGCTGGTCACCGTCAGCTGCTTTTCAGAAAACAGGGCCATCGTGTTGTGCTGAGCCTGAATCTCGATATCTCCCTGGTTGGCAACCAGCTTCGCCCCGTCTTTATGCACAAACATACCCAGGGCTTTTTCAACCGTTACAGACAGATTTTTCATCGCACCGATATCAAGATGTTGACCGGCATTGATCATGGTATTGCGGGTGCTGCTGAGCTGAAGATG
>NZ_JAKKOM010000080.1:0-4053 GCF_021739525.1 Klebsiella sp. 2019SCSN059
AATATCTGCTGGTTGGCCTGCATTCCCTGCGCTGAAAGGTGGGTCATGAGCCTGCGTTCCGGATGACAGTCATCCTTCTGAACAAAACCGAAGCGGCGGGTGTCAGCAGGCGCACCAACGGAAAAAGACTTCCCGGCAATAATTTCAAAATTACGCTTTTTGTCATCCCGATCGCGAACATAACCACCATCTATACCCACCACAAGCGGTTTTCCTGGCCTGGGCAGGTTCCCCCAGTCGCGGGGGCAGCCGGAAAGAAAACCTGAATGAGCTTCAGCCTCAGCGTCAAGACGCTGCGCCACCTGGCATAAATGATTCCTCACCGTTGAGGCATTCAGGCTGTGGCCCACCGGCAGAATATCTTTCAGCAGACGAGTCGTCATTTCATAGGAGATCATCGAGGCCCAGCGGGTTTCAATATATTTCAGTGCCGGGTGAGAATAATCGCCGGCCCAGTCGCTGAGCAAACTGACTGTCTTTGTATCACTCTCTTCACAACGGCACCGGTACACCCGAAGCCCGGATACCGGAATAACGCCAAACAGCGTCCGGTACCGTATTTTCTGTTTGCCTTTGATTCTGCGCGCAGCAAGGCAGTGAGGGCACCGGATATGGTGTTGAGTATATTCGTCTGCCTGCAGCTGGACCACCGACTGCTGGACCGTATTCAGCAACAGCTTGGATTCTGACACCGATAATCCGATGTCGTTCCGGGTCTCCCCTGATTTCTGGATTGTCATCAGTTCCTCCGTTCGACTGGAGCCTGATTCATCGGTGATGACTATCTGGAGCGTCAGTTGCATCATTGCCTCCTGCTGTGGTGGATGACTATCTCCCGGCTACTGGTTGTTCATCTGGTGACGAAGCTTATAATATGTGGAAACGCCAAGGCCCGCATGGTCGCAGGCGATCCTGAGCCTGACCCCTCTGCTTCTGAGTGCGTCAATTTCCTGGATCTTTTTGATATCGGCGCCGGGGCGCCCTGTTTTTTCACCCCGTGCTTTTTTCGCGGCGATGCCGTCGGCCTGCCTTTCCTTCAGTAAGGCTCGTTCAAACTGGCTGAATGCCGACATCATGTGCAGCTGCAGTTCCTGCATCGGATTGTTTGTGCCGGCGCTGAACGTCAGCTGCTCTTTCAGAAAAATAAGGGTAACGCCCTGGTCACGAAGCCGGGTGGTGACAGCGCACATATCCGACATATTCCGGCAAAGGCGATCGATGGAATGAACCAGAAGCGTATCACCAGGGCGTAATTGCCCCAGGAGTTCCTGTAACCCCGGGCGGTTTGTGTCCTTCGCGCTGGCATGCTCAACACAAATTTTATCAGGCTGAAAACCCGCCTTTGACAATGCCTCTTCCTGACGGGCCGTATTCTGATCGGCCGAGCTTACCCTGATGTAGGCATATTGCACGCAAAACCTCCGGAAGGTCTTTAAACATCATAGAGATTTAAAGAATAATCCATAAACACTGATTTAGGGAGGTTTATAGACATTTTTTCGGGGATCTGAGAGGCATGCTGAAAACGTATACCTTTATAGACATCAGTCAGCGACGACGGCCCAGCCAGATAACTTCAGGCTCCAGTACCGGAGATGCAAGGTCGAGCCTGCTCAGTTGCCGGTTGATTTTGTGGCGGTTGAACCTGACAGCATCCAGGTCGTCAGCAAAAGGGCGGATCTCGCCGACCGTTGTTTCATCATCCGCATTAACGATAGCTTCAAGAAACGCCAGGGTTTTATCGAACTCATCCGCAGCTGTGGCTCCGGGCATACCATGGCCGCTTATACAAAACGGCGCTTTCAGCGTAGAGTTTTCATAAATGGCCTCAACACGAATGTCATGAAGCCAGTGCTCAAAGAAATTGTATTCATAGGTAAAGCGATCGCCAGCATCAAAAGCAAAATCATCAATCACGACCCGGAACGGATTATCGACAAAACCGATGCCTCCTTCGTAGGAGATACCGTAATCTTTGCCATAAATGTGAAATTGATGGAGATGGTCGTCCCCCCAGCCCTGCACTATCTGGAAAATGAAGTGAAGCGCGGCCAGTGACGTGTCGGCAGCAATTCTCAGCCGACGCCAGACCATCGGACTGACTCCATGAACTGCTATTTTGATGACGTAGATCTTCATAGTCAGCAGGTATTGTTATGAAATGATGGTGGTTATTTTAACCCCTGTAGATGGCATCATTCGATGGCTGCCCCGAGGTTTTTCATGCTCTCCAAATTGTCGTCTCCAGGTCATTTGGTGAGCGTGTAACCAGCTTTCAGGAAATGCAGATGGCCATCACCGGCTTTGCTGCGCGGGCAGGAGAAAAGCTGCGTCAGGAAAAGCAGCACTGTCGTGCGATCAGTGTCTTTATCCGAACCAGCCCGTTTTCACCCCGGGATGCGCCCTGTGCCAGCCAGGCGACGGAGACGCTACTGGTAGCCACTCAGGACAGCCGGGACATCATTGCCGCTGCCCAGCGTGCGCTTGCGCGCATCTGGCGTGATGGCTACCGGTACGCAAAGGCTGGTATCATGCTGGCCGATTTTTCCGGCCGCGAGGCACAACTTAATCTGTTTGATGAATGTGCTCCCCGTCCTGACAGCGAAGCCCTGATGAATGCCGTCGATCGGATTAACCGCGCCGGTAAGGGCCGCATTTTTTTTGCCGGCCAGGGGATCAATGTGGGGTTCGCGATGCGCAGGGAAATGCTGAGTCCGGAATACACGACAGACTGGAACGCCTTGCCGCGTGCTTTCATGAGATAAGCGATATCTGGATTTTATAGATGTAAAATCATATGGTTACATTATTAACGTATGGTTCTTCCCCATTGGGCTTCAGACCTCCTGTACCGCGTTTTCCTGTTGAGACAACACCTACCCGGCGAAAACTAAAACCGGGTAGGATGTCATCAGTACAGGGCAATGACAGGTTTTTTGATGCCGCAGGCGTGAGCGTAGCGGGTCAGAGTGTCGATGCTGGCTTTGGTGATGTTGTTTTCCAGGCGGGAAATAACCGGAGGTGTAACCCCCATGCGTTCAGCAACCTGCGCTTTTGTCAGGTTGTCATGTTTACGCCATTCCGCAAGTAGCTCTCTGAGCTTCTCCTTGCGTTCTTCTTCCTGCCATGCAGCGCGATATTCGTCGTCCTGCATCCACTCGTTATGCAGTTCTTTATGGCTTACCAGTTTCATTAAGTACCTCCGCTAACCGCTTTTTGGCGAGATCGATTTCTTTCGCTGGCGTTTTCTGTGACTTCTTGATGAAAACCCGGAGCATGATGATGGTATTGCCTTTGTGGTATACCCAGATGCCCCTGGCTATGTCCGTCCCCATCGTGCGGATCTCAAAAAGTCCATCGCCCAGGGGCTTCGTGTCCGGCTCCCGCAGTAATCGGGCATCATACTCCAGTTTGCCGATGAGACGGTCAAACTTCACCCTGATTTTTACGGGTAATGCTGTGGCTTCTTCCCTGGCTTCCGGGTGATAAACAACGCTAAACATGTGACCTCCCATTTCCATTAATATTAACCTATAGGCTAATGTTAGGCAAGGTGAAAATTAACCTGTAAGCTAATTTTTAGGGAGGGGTATGCGACCAGCTATGACACGGACCCAGCATTGACAAAAGGCTCTAAAATTGTATTTTTTAACTTTTACGTTCCTTTTTACATCAGTGCCTTAACATTTTTTCTATGTACTGAACGAAGGGATAATTTTGAGACAAGGATACAATTATATGAAAGTGAATTATCTGGCACCGTTATTATGTATTGGCGTGTTGGCGCTGACCGGTTGTAACGATCCAAAGAAACCCTCCGAAAGTAATTTCAAAGAAGCCGCACAGCAGTATCTGGATACTGTATACCCGGCATGTTATATCAAAGCTAATTTCCCTTACAAAACAGATGGTTTCAACATTAACAACATGCCAGAAATATTGCATGCAATGGCAGAAAAAGGGTTGTTAACTGAAACGGCACTGTTGCAAAGTTAGCGATGAGGCAGCCTTTTGTCTTATTCAAAGGCCTTACATTTCAAAAACTCTGCTTAC
>NZ_JAKKOM010000081.1:0-3904 GCF_021739525.1 Klebsiella sp. 2019SCSN059
CCTCCAGCCGGCGCACATGGGCATCGACATAGCCCTCATAGTCGCCGCCTGGAACGCGGCACGTATAGGAAGAATAAGGGGTCTGACGCTCAGTGGAACGAAAACTCACGTTAAGCAACGTTTTCTGCCTCTGACGCCTCTTTTAATGGTCTCAGATGTCCTTTGGTCACCAGTTCTGCCAGCGTGAAGGAATAATGGCCGAGCATATTGATATGTCCGTGGCAAAGCGGGGAGAGGCGTGCGATATCTTCATCATTCAGTGTTTCACCCTGCGCCCGGAGATGATCCAGGGCTGCCTGCATATAAATAGTGTTCCATAACACGACGGCGTTAGTGACCAGCCCCAGTGCGCCCAGTTGATCTTCCTGACCGTCGGTATATCGTTTTCTTATCTCACCTTTTTGACCGTGACAGATGGCTCTGGCAACGGCATGGCGACTTTCTCCCCGATTAAGCTGGGTCAGAATGCGCCGGCGGTAATCTTCATCATCAATATAATTAAGCAGATACAGCGTTTTGTTGATGCGCCCCACTTCAATGATTGCCTGAGTCAGTCCGGAAGGACGTTCACTTTTCAGCAATGAACGGACCAGCACTGAAGCCTGTACTTTGCCCAGCTTCAGGGAGCCAGCGGTCCGGATCATTTCGTCCCACTGAAGGACTATTTTTCGGGGATCTGATTGCCCTCTGGCAATATCATTCAGCACGCCATAGTCGGCATCATGGTCCATTCGCCAGAAAACCGAAGCACCGGCATCAGCCAGGCGTGGAGAAAACTGGTATCCCAGCAGCCAGAAAAGGCCAAAGACAAGTTCGCTGGCACCTGCTGTATCGGTCATAATTTCGGTTGGATTCAGCCCGGTCTCCTGTTCCAGAAGACCTTCCAGCACAAAGATAGAGTCCCTCAGCGTCCCCGGTATAACGATGCCATGAAAGCCGGAATACTGATCGGACACAAAGTTGTACCAGGTGATCCCTCTGTTATTACCAAAGTATTTGCGGTTCGGTCCGGCATTGATTGTTCTGACTGGCGTAACAAAGCGCATTCCATCTGCAGATGCCACTTCTCCTCCACCCCATATCTGTGCCAGTGGCAGCGTTGCCTGAAAATCAACCAGTCTGGCATTAGCGCTGGTGATAGTTTCAGCCCGCAGATAGTTCGCTTTTGTCCAGTTCAGCCGGTGTCGGGTCAGTGCAGGAACATTTGATCTGATCAGTGGTTCCAGACCGATATTGCAGGCTTCAGCCATCAGCACGGCGCTGATGCTGACGGGCAGATCATCAACTCTGGCACTGGCTTCACTAGCATGGAAAAACTCATCAGCAAATCCGGTATGGGCGTTAATTTCGAGCAGCAACTCCGTTAAATCCACCGGAGGGAGTAGATCACTGATCATTTTGCTCAGTCGTTTCAGACTGTCCGGCTCATCAAGACTGGCGAGGGGAGAAATTGTCAACCGGGGCTTCGGGCCAGAAACATCGAGTTCGACAGCCTCATTTTCGCAAAGACGTGCAGCAACCTGTCTGTAACGACTATCAAGCTGATGACCCAGAGATTTTATTGCTTCCTGCGGGTCTGTCGGGTGCCCCAAAGAACGATAAACCTTAATCCGGTTTGCCTGCCAGTCAGCACCCTGTAGTAATCTTGCACGAGGATCTCCCCACCGGTTACTGCCGGTAACGTAGACATCCCTCCGCCTCAGACTATCCTGCAGTTTACTGAGAAAGCAGAGCGTGTATCCCCTGCGGGTGATATGTTTTTCCTTGTTAATCACCAGCCGTTTCCATGACCGACTGATAATTTCCGTTGGTGCGTCGTCAAAAAACTGCCGCCGTGAGCTGAACTCCCGGCTGAGGTAGTCACAGGCATTCAGAGTGGTAACCCCGGCAGGTGCGGATGAAAATTTAACGGTATTCAGCAGATGGGGCAGGAAACGACGAACGCGCCCGTACTGCTCCACCATTTCTTCATGAAAATTATCGTCTGAGGGCCGGGCAATTTCACGGACAAGCGTGATGATTTCAGCCAGCTTTTGCCTTGGGATGTAGCTGAACACCTCAGCACGAATCGATTCGTCCGGTGTTTCTTCTTTCAGCAGGTACGAACATGCGCTGGCGAGCGCCAATGCAGATTTATCCAGATCCTTCAGCGAGCGGAGCCGTTTTTTCTGCCCAATCTTTCTGGCGTCACGGATGATAACGGCCAGCATGGCGTCCAGAACGTCCAATGCATCATCCAGCGCCAGCGTTTCCCATGCAAGGACAAAGGCAACCAGAACCGCCATCCTTTTCTGCGGTGACATCCTGGCAATATTGAACACCGAAGTCATACCAGCATAACGTGCGAGATTTTTCAGGCGCACAGCCGGGAGTGTACTCAGGTTTTCAGCATGCAGGCCAAAATCGTTCAGAGTTTTCCAGCGTTCAATTGCTTCATTAAACGCCGGACCACTGATGGTCACAGGGCCCTTTTTCAGTGATTCCAGTAAAGACAGGCGGCTGCAATCAGTTGGCCCCAGCAGCATCTCCAGCTGTGAACGCTGTTCGGCTGACGGTATCAGTGCCAGTTTGTTCCACAGGCGCAACGTCGCCTTTTCCCTTACCTCTGAAATCAACCGGGTCAGCGTAGTGGCTCCGGGGAGAATAATACGATGTTGCATAAGCCACCCTGTCGCCAGATCGAAAAGCAGGCCAGGACGTTCGTTGCTTATCCAGCTCCGGGTATATAAAAGACGGGTAAGGCGAAATGTCCAGGGCCAGGCAAATTCACGATACTGATAGTGCTGACGTATCAGCGCTGCATGCTCACGGCGGGTATTTTCCCTCTGACCGTATTCTGCAAGAACGGTGATATCACGAATCCCGAGCTGTCTGGCGGTAAAATGCCGGACGCCGGAAGGAATATGATTCATATCGGTGAGGAAGGTGCCCAGAAAACGGACACATCCAATTTGCAGGGCAATGCCCAGACGGTTGTGATCACCTCTGCTTTTTCCGATAAATTCCTTGTCTGCTTCATCAAGGTGAAAATATCGTGCCAGCTGAAGCTCATCCGGTTCACCGGTGAATCTGCCATAGCTTTCAGTCTGCTCAGTGGTCAGAAAGTCAACGGGCATATCGGCCTCCCTGCCTGACGGGCATTTAGTAACATTTTTCCAACCGTACGAAATGTTATAAATTATCGGACATCGTAAAACTGTTACATTAATATGTCTATTAAATCGTAAATTTGTAATAATAGACATGAGTTGTCCGATATTCGATTTAAGGTACATTTTTATGCGACTTTTTGGTTACGCTCGGGTCTCAACCAGTCAGCAGTCTCTTGATCTTCAGGTCAGAGCACTCAAAGACGCAGGTGTGAAAGCAAACCGTATATTTACCGATAAGGCATCCGGCAGTTCAACAGACCGGGAAGGGCTGGATTTGCTGAGGATGAAGGTGGAGGAAGGTGATGTCATTCTGGTTAAGAAGCTCGACCGTCTTGGCCGCGACACTGCCGATATGATCCAACTGATAAAGGAATTTGACGCTCAGGGCGTGGCAGTCCGGTTCATTGATGACGGGATCAGTACCGACGGTGATATGGGGCAAATGGTGGTCACCATCCTGTCGGCTGTGGCACAGGCTGAACGCCGGAGGATCCTAGAACGCACGAATGAGGGCCGACAGGAAGCAAAGCTGAAAGGAATCAAATTTGGCCGCAGGCGTACCGTGGACAGGAACGTCGTGCTGACGCTTCATCAGAAGGGCACTGGTGCAACGGAAATTGCTCATCAGCTCAGTATTGCCCGCTCCACGGTTTATAAAATTCTTGAAGACGAAAGGGCCTCGTGATACGCCTATTTTTATAGGTTAATGTCATGATAATAATGGTTTCTTAGACGTCAGGTGGCACTTTTCG
>NZ_JAKKOM010000082.1:0-3780 GCF_021739525.1 Klebsiella sp. 2019SCSN059
CTGATGGATCCAACCCCTCCGCTGCTATAGTGCAGTCGGCTTCTGACGTTCAGTGCAGCCGTCTTCTGAAAACGACACCATGTGCAAACGATGTCAGAATAGAGTTAAATTTCCTATTGATTGACATATTCCGTCAAAGGTAATAGATTTCATCCTGACACTTTTGCCTTTGGAGGCATCTTGCAAGGTCAACGCATCGGCTATGTCCGCGTCAGCAGCTTCGACCAGAACCCGGAACGGCAATTGGAGGGTGTTCAGGTGGCGCGGGTGTTCACCGACAAGGCTTCTGGCAAGGACACCCAGCGTCCCGAGCTGGAAAGGCTGCTGGCCTTCGTCCGCGAGGGCGACACCGTGGTGGTGCATAGCATGGACAGGCTGGCACGCAACCTTGATGACCTGCGCCGCATCGTCCAAGGGCTGACACAACGGGGCGTGCGCATGGAGTTCGTCAAAGAAGGGCTGAAGTTCACCGGCGAGGACTCACCGATGGCCAATCTGATGCTGTCGGTCATGGGAGCCTTCGCTGAGTTCGAGCGCGCCCTGATCCGCGAACGTCAGCGCGAGGGAATCGTGCTGGCCAAGCAGCGCGGTGCCTACCGGGGACGAAAGAAATCGCTGAACAGCGAACAAATTGCCGAGTTGAAACGGCGAGTTGCGGCAGGCGACCAAAAAACCTTGGTGGCCCGTGACTTCGGCATCAGCCGCGAAACCTTGTACCAGTACCTGCGGGAAGACTGACCATGCCACGCCGCTCAATCCTGTCCGCCACCGAGCGCGAAAGCCTGCTGGCACTGCCAGATGCCAAAGACGAACTGATACGGCACTACACGTTCAACGAAACCGACCTGTCGGTGATCCGTCAGCGTCGCGGCGCCGCGAATCGATTGGGCTTCGCTGTGCAGCTTTGCTACTTGCGATTCCCTGGCACCTTTTTGGGCGTCGATGAGCCTCCGTTTCCGCCCCTGTTGCGCATGGTGGCCGCGCAACTCAAGATGCCAGTGGAAAGTTGGAGCGAGTACGGCCAGCGCGAACAGACACGGCGGGAGCACTTGGTCGAGCTGCAAACGGTTTTTGGGTTCAAGCCCTTCACCATGAGCCACTATCGGCAAGCCGTGCATACATTGACCGAGCTGGCCTTGCAGACCGACAAAGGCATCGTGCTGGCGAGCGCACTTGTCGAGAATCTGCGGCGGCAGAGCATTATCCTGCCCGCCATGAATGCCATCGAGCGCGCAAGCGCCGAGGCCATCACCCGTGCCAACCGACGCATTTACGCGGCGCTGACCGATTCTTTGTTATCACCCCACCGTCAGCGCCTGGACGAACTTCTCAAGCGCAAGGACGGCAGTAAAGTGACGTGGCTGGCATGGCTGCGCCAGTCGCCTGCCAAACCGAACTCTCGCCACATGCTCGAACATATTGAGCGCCTGAAATCCTGGCAAGCACTTGATCTGCCCGCAGGCATCGAGCGGCAGGTTCACCAGAACCGCCTGCTCAAAATCGCTCGTGAAGGTGGCCAGATGACGCCTGCTGATCTGGCAAAGTTCGAGGTGCAACGACGCTATGCCACGCTGGTAGCGCTGGCCATCGAAGGCATGGCCACCGTCACCGATGAAATCATCGACCTTCACGATCGCATCATCGGCAAGCTGTTCAACGCGGCCAAGAACAAGCATCAGCAGCAGTTCCAGGCTTCCGGCAAGGCGATCAACGACAAGGTGCGGATGTATGGGCGCATCGGTCAAGCGTTGATTGAGGCCAAGCAAAGCGGCAGCGATCCGTTCGCCGCCATCGAGGCCGTTATGCCCTGGGACACCTTCGCCGCCAGCGTCACCGAAGCGCAAACATTGGCGCGGCCTGCCGACTTTGATTTCCTGCACCACATCGGTGAAAGCTATGCCACGCTACGCCGCTACGCGCCGCAGTTCCTGGGCGTGCTCAAATTGCGGGCTGCGCCCGCCGCCAAGGGTGTGCTCGATGCCATCGACATGCTGCGCGGCATGAACAGCGACAGCGCGCGCAAGGTGCCCGCCGATGCGCCAACCGCATTCATCAAGCCGCGCTGGGCAAAGCTGGTTCTGACCGACGACGGCATCGACCGGCGTTACTACGAGTTATGCGCCCTGTCGGAGCTGAAGAACGCGCTGCGCTCCGGTGATGTCTGGGTGCAGGGTTCTCGCCAGTTCAAGGACTTCGACGAATACCTGGTGCCGGTCGAGAAGTTCGCCACTTTGAAGCTGGCCAGCGAATTGCCGCTGGCAGTGGCCACCGACTGCGACCAATACCTGCATGACCGGTTGGAATTGTTGGAGGCGCAACTCGCCACAGTCAACCGCATGGCTGCGGCCAACGACTTACCGGATGCCATCATCACCACCGCGTCAGGCCTGAAGATCACGCCGCTGGACGCGGCAGTACCAGACGCCGCGCAAGCCATGATCGACCAGACAGCTATGCTGCTGCCGCACCTCAAAATCACCGAGTTGCTGATGGAGGTCGATGAATGGACGGGCTTCACCCGCCACTTCACACACCTGAAGACCAGCGACACGGCCAAGGACAAAACCTTGCTGTTGACGACGATCCTGGCCGACGCGATCAACCTGGGTCTGACCAAAATGGCCGAGTCCTGCCCTGGCACCACCTACGCCAAGCTGTCTTGGCTGCAAGCCTGGCACATCCGCGATGAAACCTATTCGACGGCGCTGGCCGAGCTGGTGAATGCGCAGTTTCGGCAACCCTTCGCCGGCAACTGGGGTGACGGCACCACGTCATCGTCGGACGGCCAGAACTTCAGAACCGGCAGCAAAGCAGAAAGCACTGGTCATATCAACCCGAAGTATGGAAGCAGTCCAGGACGGACTTTCTACACCCATATCTCCGACCAGTACGCGCCCTTCAGTGCCAAGGTGGTCAACGTGGGCATTCGTGATTCAACTTACGTGCTTGATGGCCTGCTGTACCACGAGTCGGACTTGCGCATCGAGGAACACTACACCGACACGGCAGGCTTCACCGATCACGTGTTTGGCTTGATGCATTTGCTGGGATTTCGCTTCGCGCCGCGTATCCGTGACTTGGGCGAAACCAAGCTATTCATCCCCAAGGGCGATGCCGCCTATGACGCGCTCAAGCCGATGATTAGCAGCGACAGGCTGAACATCAAGCAAATACGCGCCCATTGGGATGAAATTCTGCGGCTGGCCACCTCCATCAAGCAAGGCACGGTAACGGCTTCGCTGATGCTGCGCAAACTCGGCAGCTACCCGCGCCAGAACGGCTTGGCCGTGGCGTTGCGCGAGCTGGGGCGCATCGAGCGCACGCTGTTCATTTTGGATTGGCTGCAAAGCGTGGAGCTGCGCCGCCGCGTCCATGCGGGGCTGAATAAGGGCGAGGCGCGCAACGCGCTGGCCAGGGCGGTCTTCTTCTACCGATTGGGTGAAATCCGCGACCGCAGTTTTGAGCAGCAGCGCTACCGGGCCAGCGGCCTCAATCTGGTGACGGCGGCCATCGTGTTGTGGAACACGGTATATCTGGAGCGTGCCACCAGTGCTTTGCGTGGCAACGGCACGGCGCTGGACGACACATTGTTGCAATATCTGTCGCCGCTGGGGTGGGAGCACATCAACCTGACCGGCGATTACCTATGGCGCAGCAGCGCCAAGGTCGGTGCGGGGAAGTTTAGGCCATTGCGACCGCTGCCACCGGCTTAGCGTGCTTTATTTAATGAGATGGTCACTCCCTCCTTCCCAGTACTATGCTGAGGACAGGCTTTCATTC
>NZ_JAKKOM010000083.1:0-3519 GCF_021739525.1 Klebsiella sp. 2019SCSN059
GGTCATGCTCAGTCATGAGGCGCAGTGTGACGGAATCGTTGCTGTTGGTCACGATGCTGTACTTTGTGATGCCTAACGTTTGACGTGAGGGGCCGCCGTAGCGGCGAAGCCGCGAAGGGAACCCGCAAGCGCAGCTTGTGGGCGGTCCCTCTCGACGGAATGGTTAGATGCGACCGTTTTAGTGAACACTTGCCTTAGATAGCAAGTTGAGCACAGCAACGCCGCTGATAATGAAGCCGACACCAACAAATCCCCACATATCTAGTTTTTGACCATGCAAAACCCATGCAATCGCAGTGACCAAGACGATCCCGAGGCCCGACCAAACTGCGTAGGCGATTCCAACAGGAATCGATTTGAGTGTCAGCGACAGGAAATAAAAAGCAGCAGCGTATCCCGCTACGACGATAAAAGACGGTACTAACCTAGTAAAGCCCTCACTAGACTTGAGCGCAGAGGTTGCAATGACCTCAAAAATAATGGACGTAGCCAGAAATAACCAATTTTTCAAAATATTTATCCATGGAGTTCCGCGAATAAATTTTAGGTTCGATTTAAGAAAAAAAACAGTCTTGTTGCTGGCCGAAATTTGTGCGCACAGCAAAGCATCTAACGCCGAGTTCAGCGGCAGTTTTTAAGTTGTGGTTTTATGGAATATTTTTGCGAAGCAAAACCATAAAACCGCGACTTAAAAACTGTCCAGTGCGCGCAGCGCACGATGCTGCAACGACTTGTGTACGCCCAGCATGGGCATGAACTAATGAGGTGAAAGTCCTCTGTAGGAAGGTCACCGTTCGATAACATGCTGTTATTAAACGTTAACTACTAGCGAATGGCAAGGGCTTACCCGTGAGGGGCGGTCTGAAGGAAGCCGCTAGCAAATTTGCGAGCTGATGAACAAGAACATCATATGAGGCGTAGGCTGAAGGTGAGTTGGCACAAGACGACGAAACCACGTGATCTAACGGCCACCGTAAATGATGCAGCAGTGCAAAGAAAGTTCATGTCCTTATCTGGGGAGATCTGCTTAGCATGCGATCGGTCATTAACCAGTAAGGCTCTGGTCTACAAGTGTCTTGGCTTTTCAATTTCATCAACTGGAAAGAGCGAATTAGATGAAAACCGATAGCGCATGACGGGGCAACTCGGCATGTGATTAAGCAGAAGTCAGCAGACGGCATAGTAGCCCAACGCCTATCGTAATGGATGGGATATGGTGAAGGCCTGAACATTTAGAAGAAGGAGGAGTCTTGCCAAACTTGTCGGTACTCACTACGTCGTCAGACGATTACTATCAACAGCGTATTAGCCCGCAACCAGCCTTCAACAGCAATCTATTTCCGCAACTACTCGAACCTGAGAATCTACACCGAGCTTGGCGACAAGTGAAAGCCAATAAAGGCGCGTCGGGTATCGATGGCATGACCATCGAAGCCTTCCCGCGCTGGATGCAACAAGGCGGCTGGCAACAGTGTAAATCTCAGCTTGAGCGAGGAGAATATCAACCCTCAGCGGTCAGGCGCGTGGAGATCGATAAACCCGATGGCGGTAAACGCAAATTGGGGATCCCCACCGTGATTGATCGTGTGATACAACAAGCAATCGCTCAGATACTCACGCCGTTGTTTGACCCCTACTTTTCAGTCAATAGCTTCGGCTTTAGGCCGAACAGAAACGCCCAGCAGGCGGTACTACAAGTCAGGAATATCATCAAACAGAAGCGCAAATTTGCCGTTGATGTTGATCTGTCCAAGTTCTTTGACCGCGTCAACCACGATCTGTTGATGACTCAGTTAAGGAGTAAGGTGCAGGATAAGCGTCTGCTAGCGCTTATTGGCAAATACCTGCGAGCGGGCGTCATGGTCAACGACCAATTTGAAGCAAGCTTCGAAGGTGTACCTCAGGGCGGCCCACTCTCACCCTTATTATCAAACATCATGCTGGATAGTTTGGATAAAGAATTGGAAAGCCGAGGACATCACTTCGCCCGCTACGCTGATGACTTTATCATCTTGGTGAAGTCTCAACGGGCGGGAGAACGTGTTCTCAAGAGTATTACTCATTATCTTGGTACGAAGCTAAAACTGATCGTTAACGAGCATAAAAGCCAAGTAGTTAAGGTAGGTCAAAGCAAGTTCCTTGGCTTCACCTTTAACCGAGGAAAGATCCAATGGCATGCCAACACGTTGCACGTTTTCAAACAAAAGATACGACGACTGACGAACCGCAATTGGGGAGTCAGCATGAGCTATCAACTGTTTAAACTGCGGCAATATATGCAAGGTTGGATCAATTACTTTGGCATAGCCAACGCTTATCAAGGTTGCGTCGATTTAGACCACTGGATCCGTCGCCGAGTGCGTATGTGCTACTGGCGTCAGTGGCGAAAACCACGGACTAAGGTGCAGAACCTACTTAAACGAGGTGTCAGGATCCAAGCTGCCGTTGCTTGTGGACTCACAAGTAAAGGCCCTTGGCGTAGTTCGAAAACGCCAGGCATACAGCAAGCGCTGAGTAACGAGTACCTAGAGAAAGCTGGATTGTATTCACTAAGAGATGGATGGATTGCAGTTCATTATCCTAGCCAAATAACAGGTTAGGAGTTCTAAATGAACCGCCCTGTGCGGAGCCGCATGCAGGGTGGTGTGGGGGCTGGAGGCTAGATACCTCCGGCTACCCGATTAGAAATTTAGTTGCTTAGTTTTGATGGTTTTTTACTTTCGTTTAACCCTTTAACCGCCTGCTCTAATGTAAGTTTCAAGAGTGATGCGTCTCCAGCTTCACTGTGACTTGGAACAACCAGTTTTGCCTTACCATATTTGGATATTAATAATTTAGCGGACTTTGGCCAAGCTTCTAAATTTGCGTCACCCAAATTACCTAGACCGTACGGTTTAATAAAACAACCACCGAATAATATTTTCCTTTCAGGCAGCCAAACTACTAGGTTATCTGGAGTGTGTCCTGGGCCTGGATAAAAAACTTCAATTTTATTTTTAACTAGCCAATAGTTAACCCCGCCAAATGAATTTTTAGCTTGAACCTTACCGTCTTTTTTAAGCAGCTCATTAGTTAATTCAGACGCATACGTGGGGATGGATTGAGAATTAAGCCACTCTATTCCGCCCGTGCTGTCACTATGAAAATGAGAGGAAATACTGCCTTTTATTTTATAGCCACGTTCCACAAACCAAGTGACTAACTTTTCAGTATCTTTAGCCGTAAATGGAGTGTCAATTAGATAAGCTTCAGCATCTACAAGAACAACCAAACCATGTTTAGGAACAACGCCCCACCCGTTAACTTCTTCAAACGAAGTATGAACATAAACGCCTTCATCAAGTTTTTCAATTTTTAAATCTGGCAAAGGCTCTGCTGCGGTAGCAATGCTACAAAACAAAAATATAAAGAATACAGATAACTTGCTCATACTTTCCCTTTTCTAACTTTGTTTTAGGGCGACTGCCCTGCTGCGTAACATCGTTGCTGCTCCATAACATCAAACATCGACCCACGGCG
>NZ_JAKKOM010000084.1:0-3264 GCF_021739525.1 Klebsiella sp. 2019SCSN059
GGCTGCGCCAGTTCGAGCCTGGCTCGAACTCTTCGTCGGCCAACCGGCTGCTCGACCGGCTCGAATATCTGCAACGCGTCGATCTCCCCGAGGATCTGCTTGCCGGCGTTCCTGCCCATCGGGTGACTCGTCTGCGCAGGCAGGGTGAACGGTATTATGCCGACGGCATGCGCGATCTCCCGGAGGACAGGCGGCTTGCGATCTTGGCTGTTTGCGTCTCGGAATGGCAGGCGATGTTGGCCGACGCAGTGGTCGAAACCCACGACCGGATCGTCGGCCGTCTCTACCGTGCTTCGGAGCGTATTTGCCATGCAAAGGTCGCAGACGAAGCGGGGGTGGTGCGTGACACCCTGAAATCCTTCGCCGAGATCGGGGGCGCCCTGGTCGATGCACAGGATGATGGCCAGCCGCTGGGCGACGTCATCGCGAGCGGATCAGGGTGGGACGGCTTCAAAACCCTTGTTGCAATGGCAACCAGGCTCACCGCCACCATGGCCGACGATCCGCTCAACCATGTGCTCGACGGTTATCACCGCTTCCGCCGATACGCTCCACGCATGTTGCGCCTGCTCGATCTGCGAGCTGCGCCCGTTGCACTGCCGCTTCTGGAAGCGGTGACGGCCCTTCGTACCGGTTTGAACGATGCCGCGATGACCAGCTTCTTGCGGCCCAGCTCGAAATGGCATCGCCACCTTCGGGCCCAGAGGGCTGGCGACGCTCGCCTATGGGAGATCGCGGTGCTGTTCCATCTGCGCGATGCGTTCCGCTCCGGAGATGTCTGGCTTACTAGGTCCCGGCGCTATGGCGATCTGAAACACGCACTCGTTCCGGCACAAGCCATCGCGGAAGGCGGTCGTCTCGCTGTGCCATTGCGGCCGGAGGAATGGCTGGCAGACCGGCAAGCTCGCCTCGACATGCGGTTGCGCGAGCTTGGCCGTGCCGCTCGCGCAGGCACGATCCCGGGCGGGTCGATTGAAAACGGCGTTCTGCATATCGAGAAACTCGAAGCCGCCGCGCCGACAGGCGCCGAAGATCTGGTGCTCGATCTCTACAAGCAGATCCCGCCCACGCGCATCACCGATCTCCTGCTGGAGGTGGATGCGGCGACCGGCTTCACCGAAGCGTTCACCCATCTGCGCACAGGAGCACCCTGCGCTGACCGGATCGGGCTAATGAACGTTATCTTGGCGGAAGGGATCAACCTCGGCTTGCGCAAAATGGCGGATGCGACAAACACCCACACCTTCTGGGAATTGATCCGCATTGGACGGTGGCATGTCGAGGGCGAAGCCTATGACCGGGCGCTGGCCATGGTGGTCGAGGCACAGGCAGCGTTACCCATGGCCCGGTTCTGGGGCATGGGCACGTCGGCTTCGAGCGACGGACAGTTCTTCGTCGCTACAGAGCAAGGTGAGGCCATGAACCTGGTCAACGCGAAATATGGCAATACCCCGGGCCTGAAAGCCTATAGCCACGTCTCCGACCAATATGCGCCGTTCGCAACCCAGGTGATTCCTGCAACGGCAAGCGAAGCGCCTTACATCCTCGATGGCCTGCTGATGAACGATGCTGGACGCCATATCCGCGAGCAGTTCACCGACACGGGCGGCTTCACCGATCACGTCTTTGCCGCATGTGCCATTCTCGGCTACCGGTTCGCTCCGCGCATCCGCGACCTGCCATCCAAACGGCTCTACGCGTTCAATCCGTCGGCCGCCCCGGCGCACCTGCGAGCGTTGATCGGCGGAAAGGTCAACCAAGCCATGATCGAGCGCAATTGGCCCGACACCCTGCGCATCGCCGCCACCATTGCTGCCGGGACCGTCGCGCCAAGCCAGATTCTGCGGAAACTCGCCTCCTATCCGCGGCAGAACGAGCTCGCGACAGCCCTGCGGGAAGTCGGTCGCGTCGAGCGCACCCTGTTCATGATCGACTGGATTCTGGATGCCGAACTCCAACGGCGTGCCCAGATCGGGCTCAACAAAGGCGAAGCTCATCATGCGCTGAAGCGGGCAATCAGCTTCCACCGCCGCGGTGAAATCCGCGACCGTTCCGCCGAAGGCCAGCATTACCGCATCGCCGGCATGAATCTGCTCGCCGCCATCATCATCTTCTGGAACACCATGAAGCTCGGCGAGGTCGTTGCAAACCAGAAACGCGATGGAAAGCTGCTATCGCCCGATCTCTTGGCCCATGTTTCGCCGCTCGGATGGGAACACATCAATCTCACCGGAGAATATCGCTGGCCAAAGCCTTAGCGTAGGATTCCGCCCCCTCCCGCAAACGACCCCATTTGGGGCAGCACCTACATTGTCACCACCCAATACCTGCCGAACTTCTCACCGATGACGGTCGCGATGCTGCGGGCGTTGCCGGCGGGTTTATTGCTCGTGATGATCGTCCGACAGATTCCAACGGGAATCTGGTGGATGCGCATCTTCATCCTCGGCGCACTTAATATTTCGCTATTCTGGAGCTTGTTGTTTATTTCGGTCTACCGCCTGCCGGGCGGGGTCGCGGCGACGGTAGGCGCTGTGCAGCCGCTGATGGTCGTGTTCATCTCTGCCGCTCTGCTAGGTAGCCCGATACGATTGATGGCGGTCCTGGGGGCTATTTGCGGAACTGCGGGCGTGGCGCTGTTGGTGTTGACACCAAACGCAGCGCTAGATCCTGTCGGCGTCGCAGCGGGCCTGGCGGGGGCGGTTTCCATGGCGTTCGGAACCGTGCTGACCCGCAAGTGGCAACCTCCCGTGCCTCTGCTCACCTTTACCGCCTGGCAACTGGCGGCCGGAGGACTTCTGCTCGTTCCAGTAGCTTTAGTGTTTGATCCGCCAATCCCGATGCCTACAGGAACCAATGTTCTCGGCCTGGCGTGGCTCGGCCTGATCGGAGCGGGTTTAACCTACTTCCTTTGGTTCCGGGGGATCTCGCGACTCGAACCTACAGTTGTTTCCTTACTGGGCTTTCTCAGCCCGGGGACCGCCGTGTTGCTAGGATGGTTGTTCTTGGATCAGACGCTGAGTGCGCTTCAAATCATCGGCGTCCTGCTCGTGATCGGGAGTATCTGGCTGGGCCAACGTTCCAACCGCACTCCTAGGGCGCGTATAGCTTGCCGGAAGTCGCCTTGACCCGCATGGCATAGGCCTATCGTTTCCACGATCAGCGATCGGCTCGTTGCCCTGCGCCGCTCCAAAGCCCGCGACGCAGCGCCGGCAGGCAGAGCAAGTAGAGGGCAGCGCCTGCAATCCATGCCCACCCGTTCCA
>NZ_JAKKOM010000085.1:0-3169 GCF_021739525.1 Klebsiella sp. 2019SCSN059
AAAGCCTGTCCTCAGCATAGTACTGGGAAGGAGGGAGTGACCATCTCATTAAATAAAGCACGCTAAGCCGGTTGCAGCGGTCGTAGCGGCCTGAACTTGCCCGCGCCGATCTTGGCGCTGCTGCGCCAGAGGTAATCGCCGGTGAGGTTGATGTGCTCCCAACCGAGCGGCGACAGGTACTGCAACAGCGCGTCATCAACGGCATGGCCGTTGCCACGCAGCGCGTGCGCAGCCCGTTCCAGATAGACCGTGTTCCACAACACGACGGCAGCCGTTACCAGATTGAGGCCGCTAGCCCGGTAGCGCTGCTGCTCGAAACTGCGGTCGCGGATTTCACCCAGGCGGTTGAAAAACACTGCCCTGGCCAGCGCATTGCGCGCCTCGCCCTTGTTCAGGCCGGCATGCACGCGGCGGCGCAGTTCCACGCTTTGCAGCCAGTCCAGGATGAACAGCGTGCGCTCGATGCGGCCCAGCTCGCGGAGCGCCACGGCCAGGCCGTTCTGGCGTGGGTAGCTGCCGAGCTTTCGGAGCATCAGGGAGGCCGTCACCGTGCCCTGCTTGATCGAGGTGGCCAGCCGCAGGATTTCGTCCCAATGGGCGCGGACGTGCTTGATGTTGAGCGTGCCGCCGATCATGGGTTTCAGCGCGTCATAGGCGGCGTCGCCCTTCGGGATGTAGAGCTTGGTGTCGCCCAGGTCGCGGATGCGCGGCGCGAAGCGGAAGCCCAGGAGGTGCATCAGGGCGAAGACGTGATCGGTGAAGCCCGCCGTGTCGGTGTAATGCTCCTCGATCCGCAAGTCGGACTCGTGGTACAGCAGGCCGTCGAGCACGTAGGTCGAATCGCGCACGCCGACGTTCACGACCTTGGTGTGAAATGGCGCGTACTGGTCAGAAATGTGGGTGTAGAACGTCCGCCCTGGGCTGCTCCCGTATTTCGGGTTGATGTGGCCGGTGCTCTCGGCCTTGCTGCCGGTGCGGAAGTTCTGGCCGTCCGACGATGAGGTGGTGCCGTCGCCCCAGTGCTCGGCGAAGGGATGGCGGAACTGTGCGTTGACCAGATCGGCCAGCGCCGCCCCGTAGGTTTCGTCGCGGATGTGCCAGGCTTGCAGCCAAGCCAGCTTGGCGTAGGTCGTGCCGGGGCAAGACTCCGCCATCTTGGTCAGGCCCAGGTTGATCGCGTCGGCGAGGATCGTGGTCAGCAACAGGTTCTTGTCTTTGGCCGGGTCGCCCGATTTCAGATGCGCGAAATGCCGAGTGAAGCCCGTCCATTCGTCCACCTCCAGCAGCAGTTCGGTGATCTTGACGTGCGGCAGGATCATTGCCGTCTGGTCGATCAGCGCTTGGGCGGTGTCGGGTACCGCCGCGTCGAGCGGCGTGATCTTCAAGCCTGACTCGGTGATGATGGCGTCCGGCAGCTCGTTGGCCGTCGCCATACGGTTGACGGTGGCAAGCTGTGTTTCCAGCAGCGTCAGCCGGTCGTTCAGGTACCGGTTGCAGTCGGTGGCCACGGCCAGCGGCAATTCGCTGGCCTGCTTGAGGCTGGCGAATTTCGCGGGCGGCACCAGGTAGTCCTCGAAGTCCTTGAACTGGCGCGACCCCTGCACCCAGATGTCGCCGGAACGCAACGCGTTCTTCATCTCCGACAGCGCGCACAGTTCGTAGTAGCGCCGGTCGATGCCGGTGTCGGTCATGACCAGCTTCTGCCAGCGCGGCTTGATGAACTCGGTCGGCGCGTCGGCGGGCACCTTGCGGGCGTTGTCGCTGTTCATGCCGCGCAGCACCTCGATGGCGTCGAGCACGTCCTTCGCGGCGGGAGCGGCCCGCAGCTTGAGCACGGCAAGGAATTCCGGCGCGTAGCGGCGCAGCGTGGCGTAGCTTTCGCCGATGCGGTGCAGGAAATCGAAGTCCTCGGGCTGCGCAAGCTTCTGCGCTTCGGTGACGCTCTCGGCGAAGGCATCCCAGGACATGACGGCCTCGATGGCGGCGAACGGATCGCGGCCCGCCTGCTTGGCCTCGATCAGCGCCTGGCCGATGCGGCCGAACAGCCGCACCTTGGCGTTGATCGCCTTGCCGGACGCCTGGAATTGCTGCTGATGCTTGTTCTTGGCGGCGTTGAACAGCTTGCCCAGGATGCGGTCGTGCAGGTCGATGATTTCGTCGGTGACGGTGGCCATGCCCTCGATGGCAAGCGCCACCAGGGTGGCATAGCGTCGCTGCGCCTCGAACTTGGCCAGGTCGGCGGGCGTCATCTGGCCACCCTCACGGGCGATCTTGAGCAGGCGGTTCTGGTGCACCGACCGCTCGATGCCAGAAGGCAGGTCGAGCGCCTGCCACGCTTTGAGGCGTTCGATGTGTTCCAGCATGTGCCGCGAATTCGGTTTGACGGGCGATTGGCGCAGCCAGGCCAGCCAGGTCGTTTTGCCGTTGTCCCGACGCTTGAGCAGATCGTCGAGGCGGCGGCGATGCGCGTCCGACAGCGGTTCGGCCAAGGCATCGTAGATGCGCCGGTTGGCGCGGGTGATTGCTTCGGCGCTCGCCCGCTCGACGGCGTTGAGGGCAGGCAGAATGACCGACTGCTGCCGCAGGTGCTCGATCAAGGTGCTGGCCAGCACGATGCCCTTGTCGGTCTGCAAGGCCATCTCGGTCAGCAACTGGACGGCCTGCCGGTAGTGGCCCATGGTAAAGGGCTGGAAGCCGAACACCGTTTGCAGTTCGACCAGGTGCTCGCGCCGGGTCTGCTCCCGCTGCCCGTATTCGTCCCAGCTTTCGACGCTGACCTTGAGCTGGTCGGCGACCAGTTTCAACAAGGGCGGAAACGGCGGCTCATCGACGCCCAGGATGACACCAGGAAAGCGCAGGTAACAGAGCTGCACGGCGAAGCCCAGCCGGTTGGCCGGGCCGCGCCGCTGCCGGATGATGGAGAGGTCGGTTTCGCTGAACGTGTAGTGACGGATCAACTCATCCTTGGTGTCCGGCAACGCCAGCAGGCTTTCGCGCTCGGCGGCGGACAGGATTGAACGACGTGGCATATTTACTGATCCGTTCTCAAGTATTGATACAGGGTTTCGCGACTGATTCCGAATTCACGAGCCAGCTTGGTCTTTTGCTCGCCAGCCTCGACACGTTGGCGCAGTTCGGCAATACGCTCAGACGACAGGGATTTCTTCCT
>NZ_JAKKOM010000086.1:0-3057 GCF_021739525.1 Klebsiella sp. 2019SCSN059
AAAGCGTGCGTATTGCCTGAAAACACAACCCGCTACGGGGGAGACTTACCCGAAATCTGATTTATTCAACAAAGCCGCTCTTTCAGCGTAGTCGCTAAAGCTTGGTTCTCCACGAAAACAAAATGGTCTAAAGATTATGGTGATTCCGTATGGAAGCGCCTTGAAACCTATGTCTTCCCGACAATTGGCGATAAAGATGTTGCCGAACTGGATACGGGTGATCTGCTGGTTCCAGTGAAAAAGGTTGAGGCACTTGGCTATCTTGAAGTTGCCATGCGCATTCAACAATATATTACGGCGATCCTCCGTCATGCCGTACAGCAAAAACTGATACGCCATAACCCTGCCTATGATATGGAAGGTGCAGTTCAGAAACCACAGACTGAACACCGCCCTGCACTGGAGCTGGAAGAAATACCACTGCTACTGAAAAAAATTGCCGAATACAAAGGCCGCAGGTTAACCATACTGGCAATACAGCTCAATCTGATGATTTTCATTCGTTCCAGTGAGCTGCGTTTCGCTCGCTGGTCAGAAATTGATTTCAAAAGTAAGTTATGGGTTATACCCGAACAGCGTGAAGCGATTGAAAACGTCAAACATTCAACTCGTGGTGCTAAAATGAAGCGTAAGCACTTCGTTCCCCTTTGTAAGCAGGCCATGAAGATACTCAAAGAGATCCGACAACTGACTTATGAAGAAGGTCATGATGATGGGTTAGTCTTTACTGGCTGTTATGACTCGTTTAAACCCATGAGTGAAAACACCATCAACAAAGCCCTACGTAATATGGGATATAACACGAAGCAGGACATCTGTGGACACGGTTTCCGCACACTGGCCTGTAGTGCCTTAATTGAGTCTGGTTTATGGTCAGAAGACGCTGTAGAGCTTCAAATGAGCCATAAGGAAAGCAATAGTGTCCGGGCTGCTTATACCCATAAAGCAAAACACCTTGACCAGCGCCGTCTGATGTTGCAGTGGTGGGCTGATTTCCTTGATGCTAACAGCAACGGTATGGTCAGGCCATTTGAGTTTGCTTCCAATAAATAAAAGGAAAGGCCCTTAGTGGCCTTTCAATATCTACTTTATGCCTAAAAACTTCAAATATTACCGATTGAAATTTATGCTGAATATGATACTGAATCTTTCTCTATAGCTAAACCATCAATTTTGTCCAGCATCATTTCCCAGAGTGCATATTTTCTTTTATGCTCGACAAATAGCGATTTGAAATATTCTTCTGTTGAAGGGACTTTTTCAGTCCATACGATATTTTTACTATAATCAATACTTTTTTTCATGTCAGATGCCGCGTAGGTGTAGTACTTGCTCTGACTGCGGCTAATACTGTCCTCTACCAGCACTCTACGAAGAAGAGTTGCAGAACATGCGTAACCATGCCTGTAAAGCTCACTTGATAAGGACCGAATAAAAGAACCACGTAATAAAACCATCATATCTTTAATTTCATTTTTACTCGCATTAATTATTTCCGAATCAAGCTTTCCATAATTATCTATCGCTGACAAAAAAAGTACAACAAAGGGGAAACCTTTGCTCTTTGCTATGCCAGAAAATAAACCCAGTGAGTCATTAACTTTCTCTACTCTATTATATATTTTATAAAAAACAACATCACACCTGTTCTTAAATCCATCAAGGCAAATTGTTTTTGCCTGCTGAACCTCCCCCTCTTCAATCAGAGCCAAAGCGAACACCTCAGCCCATTTATCACGAAGCCCTGCATGATCAACGGTTTTATCATCTTTAATTTGATTAAGAACAAGAATCGCTTCCCCTGCACACAGTTCATCTATCAGCAATTCAGCAAACTTAATGACATATTCTGGTTGGTTAAATTTTATTTTATCAAAGCATTGTCTGATGAAATCAACATCCCTGATATACAAACTTAGCTCAACAGCAGAATTCACATCACCTGCGTCCAGAAGCTTTTCTCTTAAAGCACGAATAACATTATATCCAAGCTCCTTTTTATACTTGTCAAAGATATTAAGGTTAAAATAAACCTCACCACTAAGAACGGAAAAAATTTTATCTGCTATATCATCAATGCCTTTGTTTTTTTGCAGGGCTAGGGATTTTAACCATATCTCGACCACACCATTATAATAGTTCATCCATGAACCATCTGATGTATCAGCGATTTCGCTGACTTTATCAAAAGAGATCAGTAAATTATGGCAACATACCTCTGTTTTATCTGGCAGAGTTGACACCGTTTTTTCGAGAGGTAATATAACGCTCTTGTATAAAACCTCAAAGAAACCAGCAGACTCATAATAATCATAGAAACGTTTTGACTTTATTTTCCTTTTATATTCGCTTTCAACCTTCTTCAGGAGTTCTTCTGGAGTCAATAGATATTGATTGATAATAAATGATTTTACCTGACTATTATCATCAGCAATTTCACAAATTATTTGCATTAGTTGTTCTGCAGGCATTTCCTTGAGTAAAGAAAGTTGCTTCTTGTTCAGTTTAGCCATTATTACATCCTGATAATTTTTAGAAGACGCAGAAAAGCTAATTGTACTAATATGAGGACAAAACATTCAACAAAAGCATTAACATAATGATTTAAAAAGAAATTCATAGCACGCTGTTCATTGATGAAATGAACTATTTACCGTAAAATAACGTCATCATACAGTAACCTGATACAGATACGTGGAATGGTCAATGAACAAAATTTCGCCTGAAATGCCCGAACTACAATCAATGAATATCACTGCTGATAACATCACCAAACTTAAATCATTGTTTCCTGAAGCATTTAGCGAAGGAAGCATCGATTTTGATGTATTGAAGCAACTTTTGGGCGCAAATGTAGACGAGAAAGAAGAACGTTATGGACTGAACTGGCATGGTAAACGTCAGGCGCGTCAGCTTGCTCTCACGCCTTCTCGTGGCACCTTACGCCCATGTAAAGATGAAAGCGTTGATTGGCATAACACGGCTTTGTTGAATAAATCAGATTTCGGGTAAGTCTCCCCCGTAGCGGGTTGTGTTTTCAGGCAATACGCACGCTTT
>NZ_JAKKOM010000087.1:0-2853 GCF_021739525.1 Klebsiella sp. 2019SCSN059
TTGGTGGAGCTAAGCGGGATCGAACCGCTGACCTCTTGCATGCCATGCAAGCGCTCTCCCAGCTGAGCTATAGCCCCGTAACGTAAAGCGTGTCGTGTTGACGGGCGGCATAATATGAATTCCTCGCTCAGGTGTCAACGGCAAAATTATCCTTCTCGATTCAATCGCTGAAAAAGCAGGCAACCTGCTGAGATTGCGAGCCTTATCGCAGCCAGAAGTTAAACAGGTCACCTTTTCCAGTAAAAGGATGCTATAACATGGACAGCTAATTCCCATACATTTACTCAGGAAATAGTATGCTCAAGGAACGAATGACACCTGAAGAAATCGCCCATCTGACCGGCTACAGCCGGCAAACTATCAATAAGTGGGTGCGGAAAGAAGGCTGGCAGACCTCTCCGCGGCCTGGCGTCCAGGGCGGTAAGGCGCGCCTGGTCCATGTCAATGAGCAAGTCAGGGAGTTTATCCGCAGCGCCCAGCGCGTGGCGGAGACGCCCGGCACCTATTATCCCCACGACAGCGATCTGGAATCGCTGCTGCTGACCCTCTGTAAAGAACTCACTCCCAGCGAGCAGAAGCAGCTTATGTCGCTGCTGTTGCGCGAGGGGATCACCGGGTTACTGCTTCGGTTAGGGATTCGCGATCGGTAAACCATGATGAAACTAAAAGATAAAATGACGCCCGCAGAGCTTGCCGACTGCCTGGGGCTGGCGAGACAAACGATCAATCGCTGGGTTCGTGAGAAGAAATGGCGCACGGAAACAATACCCGGCGTCAAAGGAGGCCGAGCGCGGCTGGTGGTCATCGACCAACCGGTGCGCGAGTTTCTGACGAACATTCCCGCCAGACGCCATCTGTTTAGCGAGAATCATCTCGCGGAATCGCCAGGCGCTTACCTGGTCAATGAAGCGGACGCGATCTGGCGGCAAATCACAGAAACCCTGCAACTGATGACTCCGGCAGAACAGCTGCAGCTCCGCGACCTGCTGGCCCGGGAAGGGATTAGCGGTTTTCTTGCCCGCCTCGGCATCGCCAGCCCGGCGTAACAGACAAAAAAAACGGCAGGGGTATCCTGCCGTTTTATCATCCAGGTCCCCGTCAGGACGCCTGGCCTTCGCGCTCAGCGATAAAAGCCAGCGCTTTATTGATACGCTCTACGCTACGGGACTTGCCGATTGCATGGACGGTAACGTCAAGCGCAGGAGACTGCCCTGCACCGGTAACGGCCACGCGCAGCGGCATACCGACTTTACCCATGCCCACTTCCAGCTCATCAGCGGTCGCCTGAATCGCGTGGTGGACGTTTTCCGCCGTCCAGTCGCTAATCGCCGCCAGCTTGTCGCGGACGACTTCCAGCGGCTGACGCGCTACCGGACGCAGATGTTTCTTCGCCGCGTCGGCGTCGAATTCAGCGAACTCTTCATAGAAGTAGCGGCAGCTCTGGGCAATCTCTTTCAGCGTTTTGCAACGCTCGCCCAGCAGCTTCACCAACTCGGCCAGCTGCGGACCGTTGCGGGTATCGATATTTTCCTGCTCAATATGCCACTGCAGATGCGTCGCCACATACTCCGCCGGCAGCGTATTGATGTAATGATGGTTCAGCCACAGCAGCTTGTCGGTGTTGAACGCACTCGCGGATTTGCTGACCGCCCCCAGCGAGAAGAACTCGATCATCTCTTCGCGGGTGAAGATCTCCTGATCGCCATGGGACCAGCCCAGACGCACCAGATAGTTCAGCAGCGCTTCCGGCAGGTAGCCATCGTCGCGATACTGCATCACGCTGACCGCCCCGTGGCGTTTGGAGAGTTTCTTGCCATCGTCGCCGTTGATCATCGATACGTGCGCGTATACAGGCACCGGCGCATTCAGCGCTTTAAGGATATTGATCTGGCGCGGCGTGTTGTTGATATGATCTTCACCACGGATCACGTGGGTGATCGCCATGTCCCAGTCATCCACTACGACGCAGAAGTTGTAGGTCGGGGAACCATCGGTACGGCGAATGATCAGATCGTCCAGCTCCTGGTTGCTGAACTCGATAGGTCCGCGGATCTGATCGTCAAAAATAACCGACCCTTCCTGCGGGTTGGCGAAACGCACCACGCACGGCTCATCATCGGCATGATGCTCGTGGCTATGGCGGCAGCGTCCATCGTAACGCGGCTTCTCACCGTTCGCCATTTGCTCTTCGCGCAACGCTTCCAGACGCTCTTTTGAGCAATAGCATTTATAAGCGGTACCGGCTTCCAGCATCTCATCGATCACGTTGTTATAACGATCGAAACGTTTAGTCTGGTAATAGGGACCTTCGTCCCATTGCAGATTCAGCCAGTTCATGCCATCCATGATGGCTTCAATTGCTTCCGGGGTGGAGCGTTCGAGATCGGTGTCTTCAATACGCAGTACAAACTCACCGCCGTGGTTACGGGCAAAAAGCCAGGAATAGAGAGCAGTACGCGCACCGCCAACGTGCAGATAGCCGGTTGGGCTTGGCGCGAAGCGAGTTTTGATTTTCATGAATTGGCCTTACGTTTAATAAAGATGCCGATAGCCGGCAATGTCCGGTGGAAATTATGGGTCAATATTCTAACACCGTGGGCTGATTCCTCAATGTTGTTCCCGTCGGAACGTCGCGGTTTGCCGTTTTTGTTTATAAATCATGCTATGACGCCGCTTTTGCGATCGCTTTGTTTAATTTTACGACGAACGAACGAATTCTTTAGAAAAGGCGTTGACTCATTTTCAACTCTCCCTATAATGCGACTCCACACAGCGGGGGTGATTAGCTCAGCTGGGAGAGCACCTCCCTTACAAGGAGGGGGTCGGCGGTTCGATCCCGTCATCACCCACCAC
>NZ_JAKKOM010000088.1:0-2761 GCF_021739525.1 Klebsiella sp. 2019SCSN059
TTGGAGAAATTCTTCAAATTCCCGTTGCACATAGCCCGGCAATTCCTTTCCCTGCTCTGCCATAAGCGCAGCGAATGCCGGGTAATACTCGTCAACGATCTGATAGAGAAGGGTTTGCTCGGGTCGGTGGCTCTGGTAACGACCAGTATCCCGATCCCGGCTGGCCGTCCTGGCCGCCACATGAGGCATGTTCCGCGTCCTTGCAATACTGTGTTTACATACAGTCTATCGCTTAGCGGAAAGTTCTTTTACCCTCAGCCGAAATGCCTGCCGTTGCTAGACATTGCCAGCCAGTGCCCGTCACTCCGCGGTCTTCACTGCGTGATCGAGTTGATCGACACCCGCCGTGACACGCTCCATGAAGTGCCTGCCTGCGTCTGTTAGCCGAACGCCCCGCGCATGGCGCTCAAATAGCAGGACACCAAGGTTATCCTCCAGCGCTTTCACACGCGCGCTGACGCTCGACTGGCTGATACCAAGTGCCTTGGCCGCATGCCGAAAATTCAGATGCTCGGCGACGGCGATGAACTGAACAAGGGAAATGAGCGGTATCCTGCCAGACAGGATACCGACATTCACGAGGTTTCGATGGTTAGTGCGCCGCATCGGAGCGGGCCTGCTACCAGTCGTCGGTTAGACGACTGGCGACTTCTCGGTGGCAGCCCCACGGAGCCGAAGGAGCACCAGCCCCAACGAAACCAGTACCGCCATCGCCGTGGCGTAACAGATCACGGGCCACGCTGTGTCACCGTTTAAAAGTGCCACCGCCAATGTCCCGACAATGCTGACTATCAGGCTTTGAACGCAGAAGTAGAACGCGACCGCTGATCCCGCGATGTCGTCGAACTCTGCCAAAGCGCCGTTCGCGGTAACGGACACCGTGAAGACAATACCGACCGCGACAACCCACATCGGTAGGATGAAGGTGAGGAATGACGGCGAGCCGTAAAGTTCGCCGATCCCCAACAGGACCGCTCCGCAAACAAGCAACGCCATCCCACGCGCCACGCATCCTGCGATGCCCCATCTGGCGACAAAGGACTTCGCGAAACGGGTTGTCACGATCATTACAAGCGCGACAGTGGCGAAGGCAAAGCTGAATCCGATCTCGGAATATTCCGCTTGGCCTATGAGCACACGGGTAGCCGTCGAGAAGAAGACGAAGTAGGTGCCCATACCGGCGCTAAAGCCGACAGTGTAAACCCAAAAAGCCGGACTCGCGAAGATCGGCAAGACAGATCGGCGCGTCTTGACTTGATCCAGAGGGCGGGTTTCGTGCCACCTGAAACCCGCATTTAGGAGTGCGAGCATCGCCAGTATAGCCAAAGTAATGAATATCGCCTGCCATCCCAAGAACTCGCCGATCAATGCTCCGGCGATAGGGCCGAGCGCAGGCACGAACGCCAGCATCGAACTGAAAAGGCCGTAGATGACGACACCCTCAGGACGGTTGGCATAAACGTCGCGAACCGTCGCGAACGTCGCCACCAGCATGGCCGACGCGCCCACTGCTTGAAGTAGACGGAAAGCGACAAAGGCCGGTGCAGTTGAAGACCAAGCTGCTCCCAGAGACGCAATGACGAAAGCCGTTGCGCCCGCAAGTAGAATTGGCCGTCGCCCGATTCTGTCTGAGAGCGGACCAAAAATCACCTGGCCCACGCCGAGCATCACCATATAGAGGCTCAACGTGAGTTGGATCATAGCGGGCGTCGTGTTCAGGATGCCGGGCATCGCTGGAACGACAGGGAGATAAATATCCATCGCCAGTGAAGCGAGGATGTCGAAAGGAGCCATCAGCAGCAGTGCTGCCGGCAGCGTATAGGCCCACGCGGGGCGTGTGGTGGTCATGACGAATCAACCCTCGATTAAGGAATACCGGGCGACGTCTGCTCGTCAGCAATCAGATGAGACTAGCCTTACAGAGCGCCGCAACAACAATACTGGTTGTTGCGGCTTACTTGTCTGCTGACTTGGAATTTCCCATCTGATTACTCCACGCTTACGAATATGAATTGCTACATTTTATCCGATTATCTTTTGCTTCGCAATGCGGCATGGGCGCACTCAGCGTTCCAGCCCCCTCTGCCGCCCTAACTGCCACGACACCGACCCGCCCTGCACGATGCCCATAACCTCGCGGCCGAGTTGGCGGTCGATGATCGGCCGCCACGGGACAAGGGTGAACTCATGGGATTTCTCGACCACGGCGAACTTGCCGCTCGATAGATGCACGGTTCCGGTAAACTTGCCGCTGACGCTCTCGCCGTCCGTGGCGGCGCGGAACGGCAGGCCCTTACTCAAAGCCATATCCGATCCGACGCCGGCTACCTCGCGCTCCCGCAGGATGGCGAGAAGGTTGCGCCGGTAGAAGACGCGGCTGTCCCGGCTGCGGGTGGCGTCGCCCTGTTCGATATGGTGCTCGCGGCGCTGGTCCATGGCTTCGCGGACTTGTTGCCCGAAGCCGGTTGGCGCAAGGTCGGCCGTCTCGCCGTGGATCAGCCGCCGGTCCAGCCAGGTCGCGCCGTCCGATCCGATCTGTTTGTTCAGATCGACCGGGGAAAGGACGCGAACGCTGGCCTGACTGTCTCGGCCGGCGTCATGGGCGGCGGCACGGCTGACCAGATCATCGGGGATGCGCCATTGGTCGGCGTCGATCCGCTCGACGATACCGGCCCGGCGTAGCGCCTCCAGCCGGCGCACATGGGCATCGACATAGCCCTCATAGTCGCCGCCTGGAACGCGGCACGTATAGGAAGAATAA
>NZ_JAKKOM010000089.1:0-2658 GCF_021739525.1 Klebsiella sp. 2019SCSN059
CGGTAAACGAGTGAGGGAATTTCAGGTAAGATACTTCGGATGAGGAGCAAAAAGGTGGTTTATACTTCCTATACCCCATAAAGGAGGCATCCGGTTGCGTTAAGCGGAATTCAACGGTGTTGTTGTCCAGTTTGCGCACGCTTTGGACGTTATCGGCAAACTGCAGGCTGTCGAAGTAGGGGAAACTGCTGCCGTTCACATTGTGCCACGGATGGTGGCGATCAAAGATGCGCTCGAAGGTAAACACCACATCGTCTGCATTCAGTTTGCGGGTGGGGGTGAACCAGGCCGTCTTCTGAAACTGAACGTCACGACGCAGATGGAAGCGGTAGGTTGCGCCGTTATCCAGCACCTCCCAGCTTTCAGCAAGCTCAGGCACCAGCCGATAGGTGTAGGGATCTACATCAAGCAGTCGGTCATACAATTGGGCCGCTAACGTATCGACGATGAGACCGCTGCTCGTTTTTTGTGGGTTGAACGTATTGACTTGCCCGCTGACGCAATAGACAAACCCACTGTCACGGATATCAGCGTGCGGAGCTTGCTCAGGCGCAGCAGCAGCCTGACCACTCAGAAATCCAGCCATCACGATCAGAGATGATAAAACCAGGCGCATAATTTTAATGGATTATATAAAGAGGCTATCTTACTAATACTTAATGACATTTGCCATTACCGTTTGTTTTTGGGAGTAACAGGCTCGATAAGCGCGAGTTCAACACCGCGACATGGTCAAAATTCATACCTGCTATCCACTTTGAATCTACTCTGTTAACTATCTTAGCATTTTCATGGCCCATCTGACTTGCTATAAACGTGGGGGCGTACCTGTCGTTGTTTACTGATTGATATCAGTGTGTGCTCGGAAGATGGAGTATGGCATCGATAACGAAGTGTGGAGCGAGCATTTAGAGTGTCACTATCAATGCTGAACTATAATCATTCAGGAAGCAGTACACGTTATGTGAGTTGTAATAGCTAAAGTATCTATAATTATTTCAATATGTTAATTCCATTTTTTCTTCATGGCATCTTAATCTTCTCACCCATTTATGGTGATGATTTCCATTGGTTATTAAATGCATTTTGGCTTTGATCCTGGTTATGAACGGTTTTCTGTTGCCATTTAACTTCTAATGGAATGAATTGTATGAATAAATTACTGAGCCTTGTTGTTTCACTTGCCCTATTGCCTGGAGCCGTTTTTGCAGCGTCGACTCCAGACTGTGTGAAGGTGAATAAAGCGCAAATCGAAGCGCTATTTGATAAGTGGAACGAGTCATTGAAAACAGGTAACGCGCAGACGGTATCTGAAAATTATCTTAGCGATGCGGTATTGTTGCCTACTGTATCCAATAAAGCGCGTTTAACGGACGCTGAACGTGTTGATTATTTCGAGCATTTTCTTGCGAAAAAGCCGACCGGGAAAATTGACATGCGTACCATTCGCCTGGGGTGTAATAAGGCGATAGACACCGGTACCTACACATTTACCTTCGCGGACAAATCAACGGTTTCAGCCCGCTACACATTCACTTATGCATGGGACGGTAAAGAGTGGAAAATTTCCACACACCACTCTTCAGCGATGCCTGAAGGGTAAAAAGCTGTGCAGGGGGCGGAATATTCACCGCTCCCTGAAGACTAGCCAATAATCGCGATGCCAAGACGTTCCATGAGCAACGATGCCTGGTAGTTGTCCAACTTAACGCCTTGTAAATCAACGCGCCGAATATCTAAGTCACCCAACTCCGAATTGGTCAGATCGCAATGTGTGAAGTTTGCTGCTCGCCAGTCGAAAGTCGAAAACTCGCCGCCGGAGAGATCTGAACCACTGAACGTCGCGCCCAGTACCTGGGCCCCCATCCAACGGTTTTCCCACAGCTCACACTTTTCCAACACGACTTTCGAAAAATTGGCGTAGCTTAGATTTGTGTTAGTGATATATGCACTGCAAAACCAGGTGCGAGTAGTGATCATATTCATAAAACTTGCGCCGCGAAAATCTGCGCCTTGCGCACGACAGTGGCAAATTTCAATGCCAAGCGCACTGGCATTGCGAAAATCCGCCATGGATAAATCACAGCTTTTAAAAATGGCATCTTTCAGCATCGCACGACTAAAATTGCACCCTTTCTGGCTTTCACGATCATAGAACTGACAGCCGATAAATTCAGTGCCGCTCAGGTCGGCACCTGAAAAATCACAGTTAAAAAATGTACTATTTTCAATTTTCTCACCGGTGAAGCGGTTTCTGTTAATTTTTTCGCCAACGAGTGCCAGAGCCATATTTTGTGCCTGTTTTTTTATACAGTAATGGCGTCATGGTAAACCCTGATGAGGTTATGCGTCAAATCCGCCAATATAACATCTGCAAATGTGCGTTAAATCTGGTGTTTTTTCAGCAAAGCGCGAAGCTGATGGTAAGTCAGACCCAGTAATTCAGCGGCTTTTTTCTGGTTAAATTTTGCCTGCTGTAAGCTGGTTTGTAGAAAGTCTTTCTCTTGCTGCTGCTGGAATTCACGCAGATCCAGCGGTAACCCTACAGACATCGGTTTAGTTTCCGGCGCCTGCGGCTGCGTCTGGTTCTGAAATCCATCCCTGTCGGTGTTGCTTATGCAGTCTGGTCGGGACTCGGCGTCGTCATAATTACAGCCA